>JBHRQN010000010.1:0-40027 GCA_042645485.1 Pauljensenia sp. | reverse complement strand
CACACTATACTGTTGCTATTGTCCCTAAGAACTGGAGCGAGTAATGGAAAACCAGAGCCAAGAGTTTGACCCGACTGCAACTTCGGTCTTCAGCCTGAATACTGTTGAGGAAGTCGCTGACGCGCCTATGCCTTTGTCCGCGCGCGATCAGGACGCAGTCAATGCTCTTCCTGCCGGCTCTGCACTTCTCATTGTTCAACGCGGACCTAATTCGGGTGCGCGATTCCTCTTGGATGCGGAAGTGACAAATGCAGGTCGTTCGCCTCGTGCAGATATCTTCTTGGACGACGTCACTGTCTCACGTAAGCACTGCCAGTTCCTGTCTCGCGATGGCGGACATACCGTCCGCGATTCTGGCTCGCTCAATGGTACCTATGTCAATCGTGAACGTGTTGAGCAGGTTGAGCTCCACGCTGGAGACGAGGTACAGATTGGCAAGTACCGCCTGACCTACCAGCCCTCACCTAACGCACAATGAGCGCGCGCGTTCAGCGCAAGGCCTCGGAAGAAATTGTTGAACCCTGGCCGCGCGGAATTAGTCGTGAGCCAGAGCTTTCAATCGGTCAGCTGGTTGAACGCCTCAAGGCTGAGTTTCCTGCAATCACGCAGTCAAAGGTACGTTTCCTCGAAGACAAGGGGCTTGTAGTCCCTGCACGTACTTCTGCTGGGTATCGTAAGTATTCCCAAGCTGACCTTGAACGTCTCCGCTACGTTTTGGCTTCTCAACGCGATTCCTATTCGCCTCTTGATGTGATTCGTGATCAGCTTCGAGCACTTGATGCAGGGCACGAAGTCTCCCGTCGACGCGCAGCCCAGGTCGTTGCTTCAGAAGGCAAAGTTGTTTCTTTGGGGAATCGTCGCTCGATTCCCGCTGCAGACCTTGCGGATCTGACAGGATGCGAACTTGCAGCGATTGAACGCTATGTATCTCTTGGCTTGGTCACTCCAGATATTGCAGGCTATTTTCCTTCGCGAAGCGTTCAGGTGATTTTGCAGATTCGTGAGCTCGAGGCCCTAGGAGTTGACGCTCGAACCTTGCGCTCGGTGCGCCACGGCGCTGAGCGAAGCGCTGATCTTATCGATCAAACAGTCTTATCCCAGACTCCTCGTGATCGTGCGATTGATCGCGAACGGCAAAATAGCCGACGTCTCGAGCTAGGGGAGAGGTTTGCGCAGCTTCATCACGAGATGTTGCGAGTAGCTTTGTCGCAATTGACCGACGGAGGGGTGTAACCTTCAACTTGAACTTGAAGGCTCGCCGTGTCGTTCATTGACCGGCAAGCTTCAACTTCGTAGTCTAATTTCAGTTCGGTCATTCCATAAACCAAGGAGCATTCGTGAGCGCAGAACCGCTGGGTAGCATACAGGGGCGTCAGCCTATGCTCTTTGGTGACCCTTTGGAGGGGCGCGACGGTGACGATGTTGGTTACCGAGGCCCTGTTGCTTGTGCGGCAGTTGGAATTACCTACCGTCAGCTCGATTACTGGGCGCGCACCGGTTTGCTTCAGCCTTCAGTCCGTGCTGCTAAAGGATCAGGATCTCAGCGCCTGTATTCATTCAAGGACATTCTTGTCTTGAAGATCGTCAAGAAGCTTCTTGACGCAGGGGTATCTCTTCAGCAAGTCCGCACTGCAGTCACTCAACTTCACCGTCGCGGTGTTGATGATCTTGCCTCCATTACCTTGATGAGCGATGGGGCATCGGTCTACGAGTGCACCTCGACGGATGAAGTCATAGACCTTCTTCAAGGTGGTCAAGGCGTGTTTGGAATTGCCGTTGGACGCGTCTGGCGTGAGCTCGAAGGTTCTCTGGCTGAGCTTCCTAGCGAACGAGCTGAAGAAAACGTTCTTGTTGACGAACTTGCAGCTCGTCGCGCAATGAAGCGTTCAGTTTCTTAATCACTTCGTTCCGGCTCACTCAAACACCATCGCCTCATACGCACGTTCATGGGCGAGTGGCTGCACCATCAATAAAGTGGCTGCTACACCATCAATAAAATGGTTCGCTTACTTTCTCAAGTTCCCATTACTTGACATAATGTACATTATCGGATCGCGGCTAATGTGCTGAAAGTATAGTTAGAACACTGCTCAGCCCTTTATCAGCTAAACTTCTACTATTCGATTATTACTGCGGGAGGATCAAGGTGGCAGATCGCGCGTTACGCGGAATGCAAATCGGTGCTAAGTCGATGGAATCTGAAGATGGCGTCGTCTTCGCCGATCGGTTCACAGCAAAGTACTTGTGCACAAACGGACACCAATTTGAAGTTCCCTTCGCAAGCGAAGCAACACCGCCTGCAACATGGGAATGTAAATGCGGACAAATGGCTGAGCTTATTGGCGAGGCAACGGAAGACGAAGAACAAAAGCCCGCTAAGCCCGCACGTACTCACTGGGACATGCTTCTTGAGCGTCGTTCGATCGAAGAGCTTAACGAGGTTCTTCAAGAACAGCTCGCTCTTCTACGCGAAGGCAAGCTGCGCCTAGAGGGCCACTACCGCAAGGGCTGATCGACCTCTTAATAACTTGACATAATGTGGGCCCGCCACCTTGGCGGGCCCACATTATTTTTCTGCCTTTTCAGCGACGCGATGAGAATTTGCGCTTAATGCCGTTCTTCGTCACCATGACCAGCTCTTCCACAAAGATCGCACCAGAGAGCTTCGATTCTCCGAGTTCTCTCTCATCGAAAGTAATAGGAACTTCGACGATCGTCGCCCCCAAGGACTCAGCGAGAGTCGTCATTTCAACTTGGAAACCGAAACCAACCGTTGAGACCTTCTGGAGAATACCAGTCTTACGCAGCCAAGAGGCCCGGTGAACACGCAAGCCCGCTGTTGCATCTTTAATTCGAGTTCCCAACCAGAAATTGATATACGCGTTGCCTGCACGCGACAGTGCAACCCGCCAGGGTGCCCAGCCATTCGTTTTTCCACCCGGAACCCACCGCGAACCGATGACCATATCAGGTTGATCAGGTCCAGCCATTCGTACAAGTAGTTTCGGCAGGTCTTCTGGACGGTGCGATGCATCTGCATCCATTTGGATGAGGAAATCGAAACCCATTTCGAGGGCTTGTCCGAGTCCCTCAACATATGCAGTTGCAAGACCGGACTTTGCAGGCCGCGTGTACAGATGAAGGCGCGAATCAGTTTTCATGCGCTCTTGGACCCATTCTCCCGTTCCATCGGGAGAAGAGTCATCAACAATAAGAATGTTGAGCTCCGGGAGCACCTGATGAATGCGCGTGAGAAGACCTGGCAAAGACTCAACCTCGCAATAGGTGGGAATAACCGCCACCACTCCCCTGCCGGTTTCATACATCATCGAGTCGGTCATCAGCGGCGCTTTCTATGTGAACGAGAAATGGTTTGAAATGCGAGCGCAACCAGAAGAATTCCAGTGAGCACCCAGCTAATTTTAGCGGAATACGGCGCAAAATGTGCTGCCCATGTCAATGAGCTTCGAAGAGGCAGGTCACCAGTGAGCGTTGCTGATTGCATCCGTCCGCTTTGAGAAAGAAGGCTTCCATTTGGCCTGACAAGGACGGAGTTTCCAGTCGTTGATGCTTGCACAGTCGAGCGAGCAAATTCGATCGCCCGAAATTGTGAAATCTGCGCCTGTTGTGCGCCCTCCGCACTGGTCCCAAAGTGATAGTTGTTGGAGGGGATCACAATGATTTGACCACCAGAATTCACGCCTTCGGCAAGGAGATCTTCATAAGCCACTTCGAAGCAGATTCCAAGTGCAAGAGGGACAGTGCGACCGTCTTCTAACTGAACATCGAAACGCGATGAATTATTGACCGCTTCAAGATCAATCCCTACTTGGGCCGCCTCGGTCGCAAGCCGCGAAACAAGTGATCGTGCCGGAATGTATTCCCCAAAAGGTACCGGAATCTGTTTGCCGTAATAGGATTCGCTCAGTCCAGTATCTGGGTACCAGACTCCCATGTAGTTGTATCGACGATCCTGATCTACACGTGTGATCCCGACAAGAATTGGCGCATCAATATCCTTTGCCGAGGTAGAAATAAGGTCCGCTATCAGCCGGTTATATTTGGGGTCGCGGTCAGTTGAAGACTCGCCCCAGACGACTAGGTCGACCTTCTCCCCCGTTTGTGCAAGCTCGCTGGTCAATCGCGCATGGTTTCCAGTAACCTTCCCAATCTGAGAGTATGTCTCTAGGGCAGGAAGCTCAATATTTCCTTGGATTGCAGCAACCTTGATCGATCCTTCTTCTTGAGAGGCATGCAGAGGAAGTGCCATGGGAGTAATGACTAAGGCACACGCAGACGCAAAGCACAAAGGTCGCGAATACCAATGTTGATCCTCACGCGAAAAATCAAAACTTCGTCGTAGTAGCACTGCGCAGACGACAACCACAGCGCTCACGAGTACTTCCCCACCCCAAGGAGCAAGACGCCCCAGAGGCGTCGCAACCTGAGGGTATGCCAAATTTCCCCATGGGAAGCCCGACCACGGAAAATGAGAACGAAGTTGTTCTATACCGACCCAAGAAACAGCAGTAACAAACGCTTGCCCCGCAGCGGAGTTCGCCCACGAAAGCCGCATAAGACCACTCTCAAGTGCGCCCCACACAGCGAAGAAGAATGCTTCCACAAAACTCAACGCAATCCATGGCAGCTTGCTACCGCCCGTCGCCTGAATAGTCCACGGAATAAGCAAAAGCCAGAAAGTCATCCCGCAAATCAGCATGTAGCCGAAGGCCCGCCAGGCACCGACGCGATCAACACGAGAAAGAAGCAATGCAAAGGATGGGATTATCACAAGAGGAAGTGAAATATCGGGAAAGGCTGCCCACAGACCAATGCCGGCAATTAAGCAAAGCACAAGGTCAATAGCGCTACCTTTAAACCCACGCTTTAGCCTTTTCTGAGGCGCTGTCTTTACTCCCCTTCCCAAGAGACAACTCCTCTCAGAATCAGTCTGCGCGCCTGACGAGCGACCGCTGAAGTTTCTGCAGACGCAACATGGGCAATTTGGTCGAGCAGATCTACTACCTGCCGAATCCAACGGACAAAGTCACCTGCGAGAAGAGGCGTCCCCCAGATGGCGGTCGTCAAAGTTGCCCCATTGGCCCATGCCATTACAGCCTGTGCAAGCCCCGGATCGAGTTCTGGGGATTGAGGAACCCCAACACTCTTCTCCACCGACATCACCGCCTGTGACAACGAAAGAGTTTCTTCCCACGCCTGCGCCAACGCGCTTGACGCGGCAGTCCAGGGTTCAACCGCTGCTGATTCTTCGCCTCGAGATTGGTAGACACACGTCGAAACGATTGCAGCGAGTTCGGGAGCCGAAAGACGATCCCACACACCTCGTCTAAGGGCTTCAACAACGATCAGATCTCGATCGCCAAAAATACGACGCAGCAGCTGTCCGGAATCTGTTACGAGATCGTTTTTCAAAAACCCCATTCGATCGAGGACTTCGCATACTCGATCAAATTGTTGTGCAACCGAGTTCGTGCGTCCATCGATTCGTTTGAGAAGCTTCTCGTACTCAGCATTTTTTCGCGCCCAGTTGTGACCGGCACGTGCATGTTCCTCGCGATGTGGACACGAGTGTACGGGATGCGACTTAATCGCCATGCGAAGTTCAGCAATCTCCGCATCAATCGGCAGCGAATCAAGAGCTTTCTTGCCCCCCTTGCGCTCAGATCGAAGGGTTCGGATCCGCTGCGCCCATTCCTCACGTCCACGATGACGCCGCAAGGCCTCGGAGGGAGGAACGCGAAGCTGCGCAACGAGCTCAAGTGCACCCGAGAAATCATCTACGCTCAGGGTATGCAACCTGGCATCGGCACCCAAAGTACGAAGCAGCGGGCGAAGGCCAGCGGAGTGCTGCAGCTCCAAGACCAGGTAACGATGTGCCTTCCGCTTACTACCAATGTCGAAGACCTGACCGGGCTTCAGCGAACGGAAAACCTCCTGATCCTGTTGCTTTCGCTGGAGGCTACGCTCACGTGAGGCTTCTTTCTCCAAACGCGCAAGCCGATCACGCATAGAGAAATACTCTTGAGCGTTTCCGCGTGAACAATCGACTCCCTCTCCCAGGGAATCCAATTCACGCTCTAAAGCGCGTGCGCTTTGGGCGAGATGGACGACCGAAGAATCGGCTTGGAATTGTGCAAACGAGGATTCCAAGACCTTGCGCGTCGCCTGACGTGTCGAATGCGCCAGAAGATTAACAACCATGTTGTAGGTCGGATGGAAAGCGCTCACCAGTGGGTATGTTCGTTTCGAGGCCAAAGCGGCAACTTCCTCCGGGGAAATATCCCGACGTCCGCTGACAACGACGTGGCCTTCGGTATCGATACCGCGTCGTCCCGCACGGCCAGATAACTGCGTAAACTCACCAGCAGATAAGCGTACGTGTTCGACACCGTTCCATTTTTGGAGCGACTCTATGACCACCGAACGCGCGGGCATATTGATTCCCAGCGCAAGTGTTTCTGTCGCATAGACAAGACGAATGAGCCCCATTGAGAACAGCTTTTCAACGGTTTCTTTCATCAGAGGTAGCAAACCGGCATGGTGAGCCGCGATACCTCGTTCCAGAGCTTTAATCCAAGAGTCAATACCTAAAACTGCGTAATCCTCGGGAGGAATCATCGCCGTTGCTTCCTCTGCGATACGCCGGATTTGCTCTGCCTGAGACCGGTTCGTCAAAGTCACACCCGAGGCGATCACTTCACGAACAGCATCTTCACACCCAGCCCGCGAAAAGATAAAAACAATTGCGGGAAGCAGATTGGCACGATCAAGGGTAATAACAGTCGCTGGACGTGAACGGAAACGCCGTTGATGAGCGCGTCGACCTTGCGGAGAGCAGGCATAAAGCAGTTCTGGGTTCAAACGCTGAGATTGCCCAGAACCACGTCGTGATGGCGCGTAGACGTCGTAGAGCTCTCCATCGACAAGCATGTGCTGAAAAAGAGGGACCGGTCGGGTCTCAGAAATAATGACATCGCAAGAGCCGCGAACTTGACCAATCCATTCTCCGAATTCTTCGGCATTCGACACTGTCGCTGAAAGAGCAATCACCTTTGTGTGCTGAGGAAGATGGATCAGCACTTCTTCCCAGACAGGTCCACGAAAACGGTCGGCTAGATAATGAACTTCATCCAGCACAACGTGACTCAAGTTGGACAGGTCTGCCCCCATATAAATCATGTTGCGCAGGACCTCAGTAGTCATGACGATAATGGGGGCATCAGGGTTAATCGACGTATCCCCAGTCAATAGACCAACGCGCGCTTCACCATAGCGCTTCTGAAGATCAGTAAACTTCTGATTTGATAACGCCTTAATCGGTGTTGTGTAGAAGGCGCGCGAACCCGTCGAAAGCGAAAGTGCGACGGCAAATTCGCCAACAACTGTCTTCCCAGCGCCGGTAGGTGCTGCAACCAACACACTGCGGCCAGCTTCTAGAGCATCCATTGCTTGGATTTGGAAGTGATCTGGAGTGAAGCTCAAGCCCTCTACGTAGCGGCTTCTGAAAGATCGATCAATCTTCTGCTGCTGTCGAAACTGTGCCATTCCCTCTGCTGGTGACCAGGAAGACTCTTGTGGCTCAGCGGCCTCCATACTCGCGCGGCGTCTCTTTCGTTTTGGACTCACGCCTCGCTCCTGATCATCTTGGCCTCTTCCCAAATTTTCATCGCGCTTTGTGCATAATCACTGACGCGCTGCATCCACTCCGAGGGACATTCAATAATATCGGCCGAAATATCACACAGCAGCGCAATGATCCACTCCTCGTTCCAAATAGGCAGGGAACAGGTAATCATCTCTGCATCTTCAGAAATCACAGTAGATTCGAAGTCCTCGCAGATCCATCGCGCATTGGCAGAGATCGTCAGCGTCAGCGTTGAAGGAGCAGGCTCAGAAGGAATTGATACCCTCGGATGCTTCTCGCCGATAACAAGATTATTCATCCGATCTACGCGATAGCTCCTGTGAGTTTCCCGAATCGGATCCCATGCATCAAGAATCCAACCGGTACTTAAGTGTTTGAGTCCAAGCGGATAGACGCAGCGAGTATAAGATCCTTCAACACCGAGGTAATCAAAAGACACCTCGCGCAAATCATCTATCGCGTAGCGCAGATCAATAACGTGTTGAGCGTTGTTCTCTTTCTGTAGCTCTGAAGAGTTTGAGCTTTCCCGCTCAAGGTGAATCACCTCAGAACCGCTTCGCACCTCTCCCTCCTCTTGGCTTGCACGAGAGGCAAGTTTCGCAGCAGTACTCAGCAAAACCTCTTCCTCAGAGTCACTGAGGTAAGGCGCAAGAGCACGTAACGCAACTAGGAGAGCCGCGGCCTCGGCAGGGGTGAGCTTAGGAAGAGAGGGGGTCTGACTTCCGCGAAGAACCACCACTCCCTCTGTCTCATACAGATCCCAATCCAGCCCGTAGGAACGATCAATCATCGAGTCGCCGATTTGCCCCATGTACTCTAAATCGCGGCGAACTTGGCGTGAACTTCGGCCGAAATGCTGAGCGATCTGACGAACATTGTGGCCAGGATTATCCATAATCCACGAGGCCATGGCGAGGATCCGTGCGACCTGAACTGGAGCTTCTTCAGGCATTTTGGCCTCCGTTCAGAGACAACGCACTCTGGAGTTTGTTCTGTAAATCCGAGGCAAACTCAGTCGGCCCGAGAGGGACAACATCGTGAGCATGAGACAAGATGAAATGGGTCCAGAAACTGTAAGGAGCAACGTGGCCGCGGAAGCGTTGCCATTGGTCCGTGTCTGCCCCTGTAGCTTTATCGTCGCGCAGTGCGCTCTTCCACGCTTCACTGCCTACTCTGGCTAAGAAGCTCGGCTCAAGTGGACGTGAAATACCGATCGTTGGGCGGTCCGAGGGACGAGGGTAAGCATCGCCGGGCTCTCCAAGCACCTCGATCGGAGGCAGAATGCGCGAAAGCCTGAAGCTACGTTCATCGCCTCGGTCAAGGTCATAGCCTTGAAGATAAATTGCTGAGCCTGAAACGAGGAGATTCCATGGCTCCACAGCGCGGCTATCGGTTCCCCTGGGACTTCTATATGCAAAGGAAACAACGCTAGCTGAAGTGATCGCTTGGAATAATGGAAGGACATGTTCAGCGCCCGAGAGATGAAAATCAATCGAAGACTTGCGATTTGCTATGGAAGATGCCCGCAACTTTGTCGAGGCAAGCTCAGTTGTTGATGGATCATTCCATGCTGTCGAGGCTAAGTCGAGCAGCGAAAGTTCTTCGAGTGAAAGCTTAAGCAGCTCGGCATTCGACGGGCATAGACGGTAAACAAGCTCATCGCCACGCGGTTTTACCTCAATGTCAACACCAATTTTTCTGAGCGTCTCTTTATCGCGAGTGAAAGCTGAATCAAACGCGGTGTCACTCAGTTTTCGGTAATGTGTCAGTCTGCGAATCTGGGAACGCGAACGTCCGCGTTCTGCATACGTCAGTTCAAAGAGCAGGTCGAGGATACGCACACTGGTATCGTTGCTCTCCACAATGCCCCCTCCTTGTGACAAAATTGATGCACGCTTTAGCCTAGTGCGCGAAAGACCTTGCAGCTACTAAACACACTGTTCACCAATACACGCGGAGAACGCGATGTGAATTCTTCTATCGGCAAGCGATTTTACGAATAGCACTAACGGGCTTGCTGGTTCAGCCCGCGATTTTTCTGCTGGTCGTCACTCTCACAACATCGATCTTCATCTTGCAGGTAGCGGACCGCTGGAGCGCGATCTACGCAAACTCGCCACTCCCCTAGCAGCTCAGATTCATATTGGCTTCATCCCGAGTAACGAGCTGATTGCATTGTTGGCTCGCGCTGATATCTACGTTCATTGCGCGTTGGTCGAAATTGAAGGTCTTCTCTTGCAAACTCTTACAAATTACCGAAGAAAGTGATTCCCTCAGCCTGGATTTCAGCATGCTGAGGGAATCACTCTCTTTGATGTGCAAATCAAATTATGACTGCGGGATGTAATCGTTCGTCATCACTTGATCAAGAGTGACTTCGTGCTCGAGAAGCCCCGAATTTGACGACATAAAATTAATCATCTCTTGCCAGCGATTTTGATCTTGTTCCAATGAAACCTTCGAATTCGCTCCCAAAATCAGTAGATTCGTCGCATTGAGGATCTGGGTGGCTGTAGAGCGCGTTTTATCATCAGTCAGGGTAGTGTCACGCTTCTCAGTGGCAGCAAATGCTTGATCTGGATGCTCGACCGCAGCTGTCATCCCCTGTTGTGTTGCGCGAAGAATTTTCTTCAGCTTTTCAGGATTTTCCTTCGCCCACTTCGATGTCGTGACCAGAGATGCCGAAACCAAAGGAATGGTGCAATCACAGTCAACAACACGGGTGTCGACGCCAGCAGCAGAAAGCTGAACAGCATCATTGTTTGCAAAGCCGACAACTGCATCGACGTCTTTATTATTCAATGCAGAAACTTGGGTATAACCAATGGATACAACACTGATATCAGATGTCGTCATATGAGCGCTAGCTAAGTATGCCTGAAGGGCAAGCCATGAAGATCCGTATTCTCCTGGGATTCCTACTTTCTTCCCCTTCAAGTCACTAATGCTCTTGATTCCGGTATCGGCACGGGTCAAGATCACGTTGGGCTGCTCACGGTAGTATTGGCCCACCGAAATCACATCCATGCCCTGTGATCTGGCTTGAACTACTTCGTCGCCCGTCGCGAGGACGAGTTGTTCTTGTCCGCTCACAAGAGCGGTAAATACTCCTTCATCATTACCATGATGGCGGATATCGACCTTTACTCCTTCCTTGGAGTAATCGCCATTATCCTCGGCAAGGTAGACACCGGAGAATTGAACATTTGGCACATAGGTCAAACCAATAACGGTCGTGTCAGATGATGACGAGGTGCTGGAACAACCACTCATCACAAATGCTGCCGTAAGTAAACCGGCAATTCCACGAACAATAGGACGCATAATGCTCTCCAATAGTATGTCGCACCTAGTCTGTTTCAACCATCACGCGTGAGCGTTTTTCCCATGCGGACATGAGTGTGTAGATGACAACTGCCTGTATACACAGAAGAAGAATCACAACAAACATTCCTGCAGTATCGACATTCGTGCGCATCTGAGAAAGGAGCATTCCCAGCCCCTTTCCTCCCATCACCATTTCTCCGACAACCGCACCGGTAATAGACAGAGTGAAACCGTTGCGAATACCCGCAAGAATCGCTGGTGATGCAAGTGGAATCTCGATCTTGACTGCCATCGTGATCCCTGCTGCCCCATCAAGCTGTGCTGCCTCGCATACTTGGCGATCCAAGGAACGCAAGCCAACCAGGGAGGAGATGAGAATAGGGAAGAAAGCAATCAATGCGCAGAGCATCGAAATTGGAATCAACCCGTAACCGAACCAGAGGACCAAAAATGGTGCCAAGGCAACGGCGGGTAAAGCCTGCGAGGTCCCTAAGAGGGGCTCAATAGCCTCGGCGATGGTACGGAAACGGAAGATCAGGTAGCTCAGTGGAAGTGCAACGCACACACCAATGAATCCACCGACTAGGGCCTCGACTCCGGTTCGCGCGAAAGCAAGCCAAAGCGAAGGCTGTTGAACAAGGGAGTATCCTCGGGCGAGGACGGCGTACGGTGAAGGAAGACGCCACGCTTGAATCCCACTAAATGCGGTGATCGCCCACCAAAAGAAAACCAAGCAGACGATGACAACAAGCGGCGCGGTAACAGTGAAGCGGCGAGGTGCTCGACGGCTCACGGTAATCCTTCCCGCACTTCGAGCTATGCAGCCGCTCAGCAGACACTAGGCCCGCTCAACTACTTCTCCCATCCAGGCTTTAACTGTCGGTACTGGAATTACACCAGTTCAACCGCATCGAATGATGCGGGTCGCGGACTTTCACCGCCGGCTCGGACTTACACCGACCCCGAAGTACATAGTTATTCTGGCACGCGCGGAAGCGAGTGTCATCTTCAGTGCATGTGCGATTGCGCAAGAGAACGCAGTGTTGCGATTTCCTCAAAGGCATCATCGGCACGGAAGATTGCCGACCCTGCAACAAAATTTGTTGCGCCCGCGTCAGCAGCGCGCTCAATAGTCTTACGTGAGACTCCCCCATCTACTTGAATCGAAATATCCAAAGACGCGGAGGCGATGGCATCCCGCGTCCGTTGGATCTTTGGAAGCATCGATTCAAGGAAACTTTGACCGCCGAAACCCGGTTCGACCGTCATGATCAAGATCATGTCGAATTCCGCCAAAATATCGGCGTAGGACGCGATGTCTGTCGAAGGCTTGAGCGCAAGAGCAGCGCGGGCACCCAGGCGTCGGATTTCCCGAGCGGTGCGAATCGGTGCGGAAGCGGCCTCGGCATGGAAGGTGACCGACGCACAACCGGCTTCTGCGTACGCAGGTGCCCACCGATCTGGATCTTCAATCATCAGGTGAGCATCAATAGGCAAGATGCCAGTGTTCACGCAGGCTTCGACAACGGGAAGACCCCAGGTGAGGTTGGGGACAAAGTGATTATCCATGACATCGACATGAGCGATATCAGCACTGGAAATCTTTTTCAGTTCGTCCTCAAGTCTGGCAATATCGCAGTTAAGAATCGAAGGCGAAATGAGCGGCGTGGTCATGAGAGCTCCTGAGCTACTGGAAGTTTTCGGAGAGCAGCAATAAACATAAGATCAGTTTCGTTACGGTGTTCCCAAAGCTGAATTGTTCGAGCAGCAATTCCTTCTGCTTGCGGAAGGTTAAGGGGCCTGGGAGTAATTTGCGAGGCCACAGGGCGCAGATCCACCAGCTCGACACGTCCCGCGGAGAGAACACGTGAAATCTGATCGAGAGTTTCCTGCACGACCGGCGAGCAGGTGATGTAAACCGTCACTCCCCCAGGCCTGGTCAATTCGATTCCTCGATCGAGTAGCTCCGCCTGAAGGGAAACCAACTGCGAGACGTCATCTTGATTTCTGCGCCAACGTGATTCCGGACGACGACGCATCGATCCAAGGCCAGAGCACGGTGCATCAATAATGACCCGGTCGAAAGACTCTAAAGCCCAGCGAGTGCCCTCACCACCAAAGCGTGTTCCATCGGAGCACACGACTTCAGTGTTATCAAGGAGTTCAAGGGTCTTTTCGACGAGGCGCGCCCGATGAGCGTGCACCTCGTTGGCGACAAGCTGAGCGCCTCGTTCAACACCTAATGAAGCGACCAGCGCCGCTTTACCTCCGGGACCTGCGCAAAGGTCGAGCCAGATCTGATCTTTCCCCGTCACGGGGACTTGAGCTGCCAAAATCCCGGCAAGTTGAGAACCCTCATCCTGAACCGCTGCTCGCCTCTGCCTGATTGCAGGAATACGGGCTGGATCCCCGGACTCAAGAAGAACAGCGTAGGGAGATACCTCGCCATCAGCAATACGAGTTCGCAAGTGATCAAGACACTGATCAGCAAGTTCATCAACCCCAATGAGGCTTGGGCGTGCGACAAGAGAAACGTAGGGTGCCTGGTTGTTAGCAGCCAGAAGCTCCGTAATCTCTTCACTGGAACAACCGTTAGCGACGAGCGCACGACTATATTCCTCGACCATCCATTGCGGATGAGAGTATTCGATCGCCAGGCGTTCTGATTCCGGAAGTTCATTCAAAGCTTCCTGCCTTGCCTCTTCACCTTCACGGATCACAGAACGCAAAACAGCATTAATGAACTTTGCTGGACCGGCACTGAGATACTGCCGCGCAAGATCGACAGTTTGAGAAACCGCAGCGTGGTCGGGAACTCGCATACGCAGCAACTGATAGACGCCAAGACGCAGGATATCAACGATGCCGCCTTCGATATCGGAAAGCGGACGGGAAGAGTTTCGAGAGATCACCCAATCAAGGAATCCCTGTTCGCGTAGGGTTCCGTAGGTGAGTTCGACAGCGAAAGCTCGGTCACGTTGATCGAGATGAGCCTGTCCTTCAAAAGATTTTAGAACTTTTGCAAGAACCAGATTCGCGTAGGCATCCTCATTGCGCACCAGTGTTAGGACCTCGAAGGCAACCTGACGGGCGGGATCCGCTTCGCGGAAGGAACGATATCCATCGGAATAACGGTGAGTTGCCATCAGAGCGCTATCCCTTCACCGAGTCGCGTATCACTATCCAATCGCGCGCCGCGTGCCCATGCAGCTGCATCCATCCATTTTTTCCCGGCGGGAGCAACCTGACCAAGCTCAACACAGACGTCCGTGCAGCCAACAAGGACGCTCTTCTTCGAAACGATAAGACGGCCGGGGCCGGGGGTAGGAACATCGGTCAAAGAAACCTTACCTAGCTTGAGTCGTTGCCCACGAAACTCCGTATATGCACCTGGGCTGGGAATCACCGCGCGGATTCTCAGCCACGTCTGGCGGGCACTCTCATCAAAGGAGACAGCACCATCACTGGGTTCCAAGCGCCGGGCATAGCTGAGTTCCACACCCTCTGGTACGACTTGTGGCTGTGCAAGAGCTTGTCCAGCCTCAATCGCATTAACCACATCGAGAACTTGCTGAGCGCCTAAACGCGCCATCTCATCGAGGAGCTCACCGCTGGTCTGGTCGGCGATCTCGACCTTTTTGCGAGAAAAAACGGGACCCGTATCCAACCCCTCTTCTAGCTGGAAAACGCTAGATGCAGTTTCACTCAGCCCCGACAGGATTGCCCACTGCACGGGAGCTGCACCACGGAAGAATGGCAGATCTGAGAAATGAAGATTGAGCCAACCATGCGGAAGAGCCTCAAGCACACGCAGAGGAATCAGAGCGCCATAGGCGACGACAACCGCGATATCAGCATTCCATGCGCGAATGCGGTCCAAGGCCTCGTCTCCTTTAAGAGACGAGGTTTCGAAGAGATCAATTCCAGCTTCACTTGCACGCTGCGCAATGGGCGATGGGACTAGATGGCGCCCACGACCGCTCTTTGCTGGAGGACGAGTAATAACGCCAACGACCTCATGTGGCGAGGAAATCAGGGCTTCAAGGGTCGGTAACGCCGGCTCAGGGGTACCTGCAAAAACAATACGCACGCTCATAGTGTATCGGCTTGTCTAGAACAGCTCAGGAGGATTCAAGGTGAGGCGAAGCGGATAGCGTTTACGTGCCGAACGCACACCATTACGTTCGCGAAGTACTTGTGCGAGTTGAGGATAATCAGCTGTCGCACAGCGAATAAGAGCGCGCCGATCATCCGGACGATGTCCGATCTTCCCAACCGAAGGCGCATCAACAATACCGATTAACTCTGCGGGGAGATCCTGACAAAAAGCATTCACTTGGTCAAGAGGGCCATCGATTGCAACGATTGATGCAGTTGGTGGGAAACGAAGAACCTTTCGTTCATCAAGAAGCTGCTGAATATAGTCTTCGGGACTCCATCTAATGAGTGCCTGCGCAAGCGCGTGTTCGACCCCAGTAGAGACCCATATTCGAGCGTGAGGACGGGCCAGTGCGCCGGCATTCAGCCACCTACGCAGCGCTTCTTCTGGGGCCCACATCTCGGGCCTCGAGGCAAGCGCCGCGGCTGAGGGGATAATTACTGCCGCGTAGCCGTCCTGAGCTTTAGGCTCCACGCCAGGAGTAGAGACAACTATCCGAGCTTCGGGACCAACACGCGGACGCGTTTCGTCATTCGCTTGAGTGATGGTTAAGGGAATTTGAGGGAAAGAACGACCGATTTCTTCGCCGATGCGCTCAGAGCCAAGGCGCCACCATTTAAGGGTTGTCCCCTGGCATTTAAGGCACGACCAATTCTCGGTCTTGCGTTCGCACCATGAACACACTATCGAATGGTCAGCCTCTAATTGAAGCGGTCCTGAGCAGTATTCGCAGCGGGCAGGTCTTCCGCAGCGAGAACAACCGACGACAGGGATATATCCCGAATGCGCAGAAAGAATGAGAACGGGTCCCTCTTTCAATCCCGCACGAATACAGGAGAATGCATCCGGTGGTAGATAAGTAAAAGCAGACTTTCCCTGCCGCTCCTGATCAAAAGAATCAGCGACGACAAAACGTCCCGTCGATGCTCGCAATACCTCGCGTTGGGGGGTAAGAGAAATCGCCCAGGAGCGTTCGACAAGATACTGCGCTTTTACCGAGCGAGAGTAGTTTCCAACAGCAAGAGCGACATGTTCAAGATGTGAACGTGCAACCGCCACGTCCAATGCATCGGTGCGCGGAGCGCGCGGTTCACGAAGATGGTCATCCCCATCGCCCCAGATAACGATCAATCCGAGGTCCTTCATGGGAAGCCACACCGCTGAACGCGTTCCAACGATGACGCGATGCGTCCCCATCTTCGCTTGAAGGTACAAACGGTAGCGCTCGCTGGCCGTCTGCTCTGTGGTGTAAATGGGGATCGATGCGTCAAAAATCGTAGACAACGAAGATGCTAGTTCACCGGCAACTCGAAAAGTCGGCACAACGATAAGAGCCGTCTTTCCGGCTTTCTGAACAGAAGAAATAAGATGAGCAATTTCAGATTCTGATCGTCCCGGAATTGATGTCCATACGGCGCGCGGGCACTCACCCTGACTCACATGTTCAAGAAATGCATGGCCAAGTTCAAAAGCTTCCCAGGGATCTCCCTGCCCGATCGTCAACTCAGCAGGCCTTGAGGACATTGATTCTTGCTCAACCCGTGCACGCCTTGCGGGAATGGCAGTGCTCAAGACCGTAGAAGCGGTTGAGAGAAAACGCTTGCCTATGTAGGAAGCTAATTCAAAAGTCTTCGGTGAAACGACTGAAATAGTCGAAACAACATCGATAATTTCACGGATGGCTGCGTCGATGTTACTGCGTTTTTCACACGAAACGACCCATCCAATTCGTTTTCGTCCCGCAAGGGGAACCTGCACGATAAATCCAGTGAGATCCATCGACTCCCATTGAGTAGGAACGAGATAATCCAGCGGGTAATCAAGGTGTGAAAGGTCAGAATCAACATAGACATGCGCAATCAACCGTGGTACATCACGGTCTGATTCAAAACCCGGAAGGGGCAACGCGTCCATCACCATACACCTAGTTCAACACATTGAACCGGCATTTGAAGACCGATTGAGCACCAACTGATCAATTACCGAAAAGTACTGAACCGTATCGCACAACAATCATCGCAAGAACAGCTGCAATAACGAGGACGACGACCAGCCAGTCTCCACCGGCCTTCATCACAGACTTCCACCACGCAGGTGCGGGGAGTACTCCCTGAGAAATGCATACTCGTGTAAGTCCAAACCACACAAGCGTCGTCGTTATTGTGATGAGCAAACACCAAGGACACAAAACGTGAATGACGAAATACGATTGCGTGAAGAGCCAATATGCGAAGAGCAGGCCGATGGTATAGAGAGCTTCAACCCCCAGGAAATACCATTTCGGAAAACGTACCCCTGCAATGAGAGCGAAGGAAACGGTCAAGACGACGGCCTCGAAAAAGATCCCCAAAAAGGCATTTGGGAATCCCAACACTCGAGCCTGCGGAGTGGCTGCGACCGCAGAACACGACAGAACCGAAGAAACGTCACAGCTAAATGTTCGTCCCTGATCCGCCGCCAACTGCCACGCCTCGATCGAGAGGACGAAGGACGCGCATAAACCGATGATCCCCGAAACCGCCATTTCGATGGCGGTTCCGCGGTTTATCGGGCGGGCGGCGCAAGGGGCGGCACTCATTGAAGAATTTCCTGGAGACGAGCCACGCGATCCGTCTGCTCCCAGGGGAAAATCGGACGACCAAAGTGACCGTAAGCAGCGGTTTTCGCGTAAATCGGACGTAGAAGATCAAGGTCTTCGATGATTCCCGCAGGGCGAAGATCAAAGCACTGAGTGATGGCATCGGTAAGAACGTCATCACTCACAGTTCCGGTACCAAAGGTCTCGACATAAAGTCCGACCGGATGCGCGCGACCAATTGCATAGGCCAATTGAATCTCACAGCGCCTTGCATAGCCTGCGGCAACGATATTCTTAGCGATCCAACGCGCCGCGTATGCAGCCGAACGGTCAACCTTTGACGGATCTTTGCCAGAGAAAGCACCGCCTCCGTGGCGAGCCATGCCTCCGTAGGTGTCAACAATAATCTTGCGTCCGGTCAGACCGGCATCGCCAGCAGGTCCACCGATAACAAAGCGCCCAGAAGGATTAACAAGAAGCTTCATTGTTTCAGTTGAAAGCCCCAAGCCCGTCTCTTCGAGCACAGGAGAAACAACCAGTTCACGCAGTTGCTCTTCGAGTTCACTCACGCCAAGCTCGGGGTCATGCTGAGTCGAAATGACAAGCGTATCGATCTCGCGAGGAATGCCCTGCTCATCATAAGCAAGAGTGACCTGTGTCTTTCCGTCAGGACGAAGACCATGAGCAAGTCCTTGATGGCGAACTGCAGCAAGACGCTCTGCTAGCTTGTGCGCAAGCCAAATTGGAGCAGGCATAAAATCAGGAGTTTCATCCGAGGCATAGCCGAACATCATGCCCTGGTCACCCGCGCCCTGAGCCTCACGACGATCGTCGTTTGAACCGTAACGCGTCTCCAAGGAATGATCCACGCCATCTGCGATATCACTACTTTGGGCACCGATAGACACGGAAACACCGCAGGAAGCGCCGTCGAATCCCTTACGGGATGAGTCGTAACCGATTTCGAGGATCTGTTCGCGGACGATCTGCGGAATTTCAACATAAGCATTGGTTGAAACCTCGCCGGCCACATGAACCAAACCGGTTGTCACCATTGTTTCCACAGCGACACGCGAATGCGGATCAGCCTCAAGAAGAGCGTCCAAAATTGAGTCAGAAATTCGGTCACAGACCTTGTCGGGATGACCTTCTGTTACGGATTCAGAAGTAAAGTACTTACGCATATCGCTCACGCCTCCATCGTATCGAACCGCTGTGAAATAAGATCAATGAGGATTCGGGCAACATCTGCCTTCATTCCCCCACCTTGGGTCACTACCGACCCCTCTTGGTTCAGGACATATACATAGTTGGGAACATCGCCAAATCCGATATCTGCACCCACTGCATTCACAGCAAGATAGTCCGCACCTTTACGCTTGGCTTTCGCCGCCCCATAGGACAGTACGGTGTTTTGATCGCCGGTCTCAGCAGCAAAGCCAAGGACCACGCGTGGGCGGTCGGGAGACGAACTCACGCTGCGTAGAACATCAGTCGTTTCCGTGAGTTCGATCCGAGGTGGCGCTGATTCGTTCTCTTCTTTTTTGATTTTCGAGGCCGAGGCCGCCCGTGGGCGGTAGTCAGCAACCGCAGCCGCCATGACCAATGCATCGCTGTGCCCAAGATGAGACATCACAGCGTCATAGACGTCTTGAGCGGAAGGAGCATCGATCACGCTGCACCCCTGAGGAATAAGAGCAGCCTCGATATTGGAAGTTATTAAAGTAACCTCGGCCCCGCGACTAAGGGCCTCGCGGGCGATTGCGATTCCCTGTCGGCCACTCGAGCGGTTACCAAGGAAGCGGACTGGATCAATCGCTTCACGAGTTCCACCGGCGGTGATCAGAATTTTCTTTCCCGCAAGGTCACCTGATACGCCATACGCTTTACGCACGCGCGCTGCGATAACCTCGGGCTCACTCATCCGACCAGCCCCGTGGTCACCGGAAGCAAGATCACCATCTTCCGGGCCGACAACGATATATCCGCGCTTCCGAAGCCGGGCAATATTCTCCTGCGTTGCGGCTGCGCGCCACATTTGCGTGTGCATAGCAGGTGCAATAACTACAGGGCAATCACTGGCAAGAACAGTGGTTGTCAAAAGGTCATCGGCCTGACCATTCGCTATCCGAGCAATAACATCAGCTGTAGCGGGTGCAATAACAATAGCGGCACAACCCCGCGCTAACTCGACATGGTCTGCTCCCCCACCGTGAAAAACATCGGTGTTCACGCTCTCGAGGGTGAGCCCTTCCCAGGTTGCTCGCCCAACGAACTCAAGCGAAGAAGGTGTTGGAACAACGCGGACACGGAAGCCGTCTCTTTGAAGGATTCTCAAAAGGAAAACGGCTTTATATGCAGCAATGCCCGCTGACACACCGAGAACGATGTGAGCGGGCTGCTGTTCAGGCTTGGGGTGCTGACTCAAGGGTCAACAGGCCTTCATCAATTTCACGAAGCGCGATCGCCAAGGGCTTCTCGTCGACTTCAGTTTCTACAACAGGTCCGACGAACTGGATCATGTTCTGCTCAAGCTGGATGTTGTAGGAGTTGATCTGACGAGCACGACGGGCAGCAAAAATCACCAAGGCATACTTTGAATCGACGTGCTCCAGCAGGTCGTCAATCGGCGGGTAGGTGATGCCTTCGGGCTGCGCAACAATTCCGGACATGCAAATCTCTCCTGTGTAACTGGCAAGAACCGGCTTCTATTCTAGCCCCATCACATGGGCTAGTTCATGGACAGCAAGCTCCAAATCATCATTAACGATGGTGACATCAAACTCATCTGCAGCCGCAAGCTCGACCTTTGCAGTACGCAAACGTCGCTCTTGTTCAGCAGGGTCTTCGGTACCCCGACCGACCAAGCGAGAGACAAGCACTTCCCACGATGGCGGTGCGATAAAAACAAAGCGAGCGTCAGGAAGCGATTCACGAAGTTGACGCACACCAGCAACATCGATTTCAAGCAGGAAAGGCACCCCGCGTCGAACTGCATCATCAACTGGACCACGCGGTGTCCCGTAATGATATTTCCCGTGAACGAGTGCCCACTCCAGCATTTGTTTGGAATCAATGAGCTGGGCGAACTGGTCCTCACTGACAAAGTGGTAGTGCACCCCGTCGATTTCTCCCGGTCGAGGAGAACGTGTTGTCATCGAAACCGAGAGTTCAACTTCAGGAAATAGCTCGCGCAAGCGCGCGATCACAGTTCCCTTACCAACAGCTGTGGGACCTGCAATGACAGTAACCGTAGATGAAGACATGCCTGTATGCTGCCACAGCTGGCTTAAAAGTTCAGCCGAAGCGACGAATTAATTCTTCTCGCTGCACCTGACCAAGACCTCGAACACGCCTTGAAGGCGCAATCTTGATCTCATTCATCAATGCTTCCGCAGTACTTACACCGACTCGAGGCAGGGCTTCCAGTAAAGAACGCACTTTCATCTTCGCGATTGCATCATCTGTTGCAGCCATGTCGATGACTTCAGACAGAGTAATCTTTCGCGATTTGAGCGCATCCTTCACCTCAGCGCGCCGACGACGAGCGCGCGTCGCCTTTTCAAGAGCCTGGGCTCGCTGTTGCGGAGTCAGATCTGGCAGTGCCATCTCGCTACGCTCCTTTTTCTAGATTCCCCTGACAGGAATAAGCATCGCACTATTTTGATAGTTTTTGGTGCAACTGCAACCGACGATGTGTGCAACACAGGCAAAAAACGAGTGAGGACTCGTTCAAAAAACATCAATACTGACGTGCGATTAAGAACGTGATTGCTCAGCATACGTTTCACTGCGAGGAAACTCTTGCCATCAATTTTGAAGTAGAAACTGCCCGTGACCTGCAGGGCGGGAAACTCTTAGAGCATCACAAGAACAAACTGAAATTCGAGCAGGTGGCTATAGCAGGAATTAAAGAGAAGTGCGAGTGTGAAAAGTTGGAACAAGTTCCTTCATAGTCTTTTGTGTTAAACATCACACCCGACTGATGTGTTCGGAGTGTCATAAACGGGGGTGCCTGTAGGCACCCCCGTTTATCACTCACACTATTTCAGTATTCGTTGAGAAGATCATCTAGCTCTGTCAGTTCAGCCGCACTGAGTTCTTCATCAGGCTCATTGCCATTGTCGACCTCGCTTGAGTGCCGAGACCATGAAGGAGACTCAATATCTTGACGAATCGCATCAAGAATCGCATTCACAAAGCCTGCGGATTCTTCCGTTGAAATCGACTTAACGATTGAAATTGCCTCGTCGATTGCAATAACCGGAGGGACCTCTTCAGAGTTGGACAGCATTTCCCAGACTGCGACTCGCAGGACTGCGCGATCGACTGCGGGAATTCGATCAAGGCCGGTACGAGCATGAGTATCAATCAAACGATCAATCCGGTACAGCTCGTCGGCGACACCTTCGATCATACGAATCGAATAATCCGGGAGAGGTGTCAGTGCTGCTGTAATGACCTTGCGCTCACGAAGGAGGTCACGCAAGACAGTGGCATTACGCCCCATGCCACGCTGATCTGCCTCGTAGACGACATCAGCGGCACGCTTACGTGCTTTGGTACGAGAAGTGAACTGATGTTTGTGAGACATTATCAGTCAGTCACGCGGCCGGAGTAGGAACCATCGCGGGTATCAACCTTCACGCGGGTGCCCTCTTCCATGAAGAGTGGAACCTGAATCTCGTAACCGGTTTCGAGCGTTGCAGGCTTCGTACCAGCGGAAGAACGGTCACCCTGCAAACCGGGCTCGGTGTGCGCAATCGTCAAAACGACCGTCGCAGGAAGTTCAATGAAGAGAACCTGACCGTCATGCTGAGAAACAATCACATCCTGATTCTCGACCATGAAATGAGCAGCGTCGCCGACAACCTCTGCAGGGACATTGATTTGCTCGTAGGTAGAGGAATCCATGAAGACGTAGTCGGTACCATCCTGGTAGAGGTAGGTCATATCACGACGGTCAACCGTCGCAGTCTCGATCTTCATGCCCGCATTGAAAGTGCGATCAACGATCTTGCCAGAGAGGACATTCTTGATCTTGGTGCGAACGAATGCGGGGCCCTTACCCGGCTTGACATGCTGGAACTCGACAACCTGCCAGAGCTGGCCGTCGATCACCATGACGGTGCCGTTCTTCAGATCATTTGTCGTTGCCACTATAAAATCCTCCCAATCGGGTGAGCTTAAACCGTGGCTATCTTACACGCTGCAATGATGGTATCCGCTACCTCACGCGCCGTATTTTCGCCAGTATCACATGAGAAAGTGGCGAGATCTTGGTAAGTGCTATCCAATTGCCGACTCATCGCGGCAAATAGCGCTCTTGGGGTTCCCAATCCCACAGAACGCGGCGCATTGAGTCCCACGCGACGCGCAGCCTCATCGATGGAAGTCCTCAGAAGCACAACTGAAGTACCTTCATCGATCAGCTGCGAAAGCTTGGAAAGAATCCGAGAACTATTGACCTGCGAGGGCGACAACACGGCAATATCGCAGCCATCGGACAAAAGCTGGATTCCAGCGCTCTCCAGCGCTTCTTGCAACGGGAAGTGCTCGTCCAGCACTAATTCATCAAATGATCGCGAATATGCGGATTCAAGAAGTTCTTGATCTTCTTGCACTCTTAAGCCACAGGTCTTTGCAATTTCCTGTGCAACGCAGGTTTTTCCGCTTCCAGAGGTCCCAACAAGAACCAAGGTCGGATGCACACGCCCATTCACTGTCGCATCCCCATCGAGAGAGCGCAATCAATAACTTCCTGCGGATTTACCTTCACAGTAACAGGATGGTTCACTCCATCTAGAAGAACGAAGCGCAAAACTCCGGCCCGTACCTTCTTATCCGAAAGCATCACTTCAAGCAATGCGTCAATCGACGCACCCTCATAAAAGGTTGGAAGTCCAAGCACAGAGAAATCCTCAATATGACGTTGAACCTCGGCTTCACTCAGCATCCCCCGACGCTGCGCTAGATGAGCTGCAAACACACAACCGATAGCCACTGCCTCACCGTGGCGATAGTGGAAGTTCTCAATTTTTTCGATCGCATGTGCCAGCGTATGTCCGTAGTTTAAGAATTCACGGGGACCGCTCTCATGAAGATCAGCGCTCACTACTCGAGCTTTAACGGCAATGGATCGTTCAATGAGTTCAGCGATCTCCTCAGAACGGGGATCATAGACAGCCTCGGGATTAGCTTCGACGATCGAAAGGATCGCGGGATCTGAAATAAAACCGCATTTAACAACCTCACCAAGTCCCGCACGATAGTCGTCGTGGTTCAAAGTCTCGAGGCGATCAAGATCAACGACAACGCGCCGCGGAGAATGAAAGGCGCCAACAAGGTTCTTACCTACGGGAGTATTGATACCGGTCTTGCCTCCAACCGAGGCATCAACCATCCCGAGCAAGGTTGTGGGCACTGCAATGAAATCAATGCCACGCAACCATGAAGCAGCAAGGAATCCTCCAACATCTGTTGAGGCTCCCCCACCGACGGCAATCACTGCATCCGCGCGTCCGAGTCTGAATTTTCCGGCGCTGTCCCACAGGGAGGCCATGACCTCAATGGTCTTAGCCTCTTCCCCATCTGGAAGAATCTGTGTAGAAACCTCGTAGCCTAAGCCTTCAAGCTGAGATGCACATTCAAGAGCGTAATTACTCACGTGTGGTGCGCAAACGATGAGAAGCTTCGTCGTATTTTCGCGTAAGACCTGCTGAAGGACTTCCTTCGCCAGATTCCTTCCGATAACGACGTCGTAGGGGGTATCAACGTCGACTGGAATCGTCACGCTCATCGTCTTCACCAACTTCTCGAAGAATTTGCTCAACAACATGAATAACAGGTTCTGAACTGGTTTGAACCTCTAGCGAGGCAACCTCCGGAAAATATTCCTTACGTGCTTCCCATAGCTCTTCAAGACGCGCCTGTGCATCCCCCGCGAGCAGAGGGCGATCCGACCCCTGAGATCGGCGGAGTAATTCTGGGAGTTCCGCCTTGATATAGACCACGAAGCAGTTGCGCAAGCGTTCACGGGTCGCTTTTCGGGTGAGTGCTCCCCCGCCTAAGGAGATAACCCCCGGATAGCTCAGAGCCTGCTTAATAACCTCTTCTTCAAGCTGTCGGAAGTATTCCTCACCATCGGTTGAGAAAATCTCCGGAATTTTGCGGCCAGTAGTTTCCTCAATCAAGGCATCTGAATCACGATGTTCAAGCCCCAGAGCCAACGCAAGTTCCCGTCCTACTCTGCTCTTTCCACTGGCAGGCATGCCGACAAGAACGATCTGCTGTCTGGTCACAGCGCATTCCCCAGACGTTCATCAATACGAGAAAGATACGCGGAGAGATTACGCGCGCATTCTGAGAGGGAGTAGCCTCCGGCATGGTCAGCTATCGCGCGCGCAAGAACCAAGGCGACCTCGGCCTCGGCAATAACAGCGCCGGGAACTACCTGGCAGGTATCAGAGCGCTGGTGGAGTGCCCGAGCTTCCTCTCCATTGGCCAGATCAATTGTTTTCAAGGCGTGAGGAACCGTTGAGATTGGCTTGAAAGCAGCACGGACGACAATCGGCTGACCATTCGATGTCCCACCTTCGATACCACCGGCATGGTTCGAGCTACGCTGAACGCGTCCATCGACACGCTCAATCTCATCATGAGCCTGTGAACCGCGAAGACGCGACTGTGCAAAGCCATCACCGATTTCGACGCCCTTGACAGACTGGATCGACATCAATGCCGCGGCTAATTGAGTATCAAGCCGGCGATCCGCCTGGACATGCGTACCAACACCGATCGGAACGCCCCATGCAACAACCTCAACAACACCGCCAACGGTATCTCCCAAGGAGCGTGTCTCCTCAACGCATTCAAGGAAACGCGCCTCATCGCGAGCATCTAGGCAGCGCATGGGCGAAGCGTTCAGTGCAGCCTCGTCCTCAGGTGATGGAAGGGCACCTGACTGCCCCTGAACAGGGCCAACAGCAACCACGTGGGAAACTAACTGAATTCCAGCAAGCTGGCGAAGGTAGGCCTCGGCGCAGGCGCCAAGGGCAACCCGAGCTGCAGTTTCTCGCGCACTTGCGCGCTCAAGTACGGGACGAATTTCCGCGAGGTCGTAGGAAAGAACCCCGGGCAGGTCCGCATGACCCGGGCGAGGCTTCGTCAAGGGCTTATTACGCGCAACCTCACGTTCGTCTCCCTTACCAGCGTCGATCAATAGCTCTTCACGCGTGACGGGGTCGGCGGACATGACCTTCTCCCACTTAGGCCACTCGCTATTCGCAATCTCAATGACGATCGGCGCACCGGTGGTCCGACCATGACGTACTCCACCGAGGATACGAACCTCATCGGCCTCAAACTTTTGGCGAGCACCACGACCTGCTCCTAAGCGCCGACGCGCAAGGGCATCGCGAATAGTCTGGGTCGTAAGCTCAATACCCGAAGGAAGGCCCTCAAGGGTAGCAACCAAGGCAGGACCGTGTGATTCACCAGCAGTAAGCCATCTGAGCATGTTTGTAGTCTCTCATAACCAGTGCGAAGGCTTCGAGAGCAACCACATTATGAGGTTGGGGTGGTTGCCAAAATATCAATCACGATGCACAAGGTATCGTCGCCGGTCGCCTGATCAGGAGGCAAAGTAATCGCTAGCCGAGAGCCGACTTTCTGATCAATAAGAAGCGGACGAAGTCCAGGCATGAGTTCACTGAGTCGAACCCGCTCTGGCACGCCGGTACGCCAGGTCGATTGGCGCTCAATTCCGTCAGTCCACCCACTGACAAAGTACTGAACGACAATGTCGTCATCAGAACGCACCTGCGCTCCGGCTCCCGTCAGGAGCGGCTGCGTTGTCGGACCGGTGGGAAGTTGATCCCCATGCTTAATGATGGGGCCTTCATCTCGCATCGTCACTTCAAGTGGCCCCGAGCCGCTGGCCTGGGCAGATGCCTGCCCCGAGGCCAAAGTTGGGAGAATGTCAATGACGACGATTTCACCTTTGCTTGAGCGGGCAGTCGGCGTGGGAGATGCTGTGTTATCGGAGAGCGAAGGAAGTGAACGTGCAACGAGCAGGCGGCTTCCCTCAGCGCGCCCATTGACTTCGTGTGCCATATCGGCACCAAGAGAGTCATCATCGGCGCGTCCGACAATAAGACGCGGGCGCCCGTTAGGAGACAGAATCTCACCCGTTGTTGAGTCAAATACTGTCACTGAGAGTAGGACCGGTGTTCCCGCTGTAATGGCGCGACCGTCGCCCTGCGACAAGATCTGGTGTTTTGTACTGACAATTTGAAGGGGCTGGCTCAGTTTAAGTGTCGGTGTTGCACCAACACGACCAGACACCTCGACTGCACTCAATACCGAGCGAGGCGGCTGCCATTCCAAGGCCTCCTCAGAAGAAGGACGAAGGAACCAGATCAATCCAAGAATAAGCGCGCAGATCAGGAACAATACGGAAAAGGCAACAAAAATCTGACGGCCGCTGCGGCGCGAAGGCTTTCTTGCCTGCCCCGTTTCTTCTCCGTGTTCCTGAGCGACTCGATGGAGCCTTGAAGAAAGGTATTTTCCGCTCATGCAGGAAATACCTCGTGTGGTGAAACAAAGCCGGAGATAAATTCATCGACCGCCAATGACGATGTCGCAAAAGGATCGTTCATCAGAACGTAGCGATTCGGATCGTCAATCCGTGACGCACGAACCCAATCGAGAGCAAGTTCAACGCCAGCCTCTTCAGCGGCATTGATGACCTTCGAGCGAAGGTGGGCACGCGTTGTCTGGGGAGCGTTCACACATGCATTGCTCACCTGTTCATCCGTGGTCATGCGGCGCATTGCTCCAGTACGTTCCAAAGCTTGCCGCAAACCATGAGGACCGATGTCATGATACGAGAGCAAAAGCCGTGCAACGCGGGGATCATCAAGCATAGTTTGCTTACGCTTGAGGTACTCGCGGATCAAACGGTACTTAATCGCAAAATCGAGTTCGTGATCAATCCCCGACCAGTCTTGGCTGCGGAGCGCATGAATCCCCCGTTGCCACAGATCGATAACCGCGTGGGTTGTAGGTTCTAAGGAGTCCGATGCGCGATCAATCTTCAACACATCGATGACGCGCCGCAAAATGCGCTCTTGGATCTCAACAGCACTTAAATCCGGTCCGTTAACCATAGCGATCTTGATCTGTCCAGAAAGATCATGATTGATCTGACGGATTGCCATCATTGGATCAGCAAGTTCCAAATCTTTAAGGTCCATACCTTCCTCGACGGCATCGAGAACCAAAGCGGTCATGCCGACCTTGAGGAAAGTGGTTGCCTCGCAAACATTCGTATCTCCGCTGATTACGTGAAGACGCCGGTACTGACCTGCATCAGCCAGCGGCTCATCGCGGGTGTTAATAATTGGCCGTGTACGCGTTGTCGCAGAGGAAACGGCTTCCCACATTTGCTCCGCGCGTTGGGAGAAGCAGTAACTAAGTTGGGTCCCCCGCCTACGTAGATGTCCCGCACCGACAAGGATTAGGCGCGTGACAAAAAAGGCGACCAGCCCATCCGCAACTTGTCGGAAATCTCGACGACGGTGCAGAAGGTAGTTTTCGTGGCACCCAAAACTATTGCCCTCTGAATCAACATTATTTCGAAAAACGTAAATTTCTTCGGGATCCGGCAGCTGACTAAGCGAGCTACGCGCAGCGTCATTAAGCTGATTCAGCAGCTCATCACCGCAACGATGCTGTGCGAGAAGGTCAAGAAGAGTGTCGCACTCTGCAGTTGCATATTCGGGATGTGCTCCAACATCAAGATAGAGCCGCCCACCGTTGCGCAGATACAGGTTAGGAGCCCGACCACCCTGTGCGAAGGGCTCAAAAAGCAGGTGCGCAGCAGCATCGGCATCGTGAGTAGCACGAGCCCCAGAGCGCGTTGCGCAGGTTAACCCGTACTCTGTTTCGATTCCGATGACCCGTCGCTTCACCTCACTGGCCTCCCTTTTGGACAAAGCCCTGGACGAAAGATTCAGCATTCGTTTCAAGGACGGTATCAATCTGATCAAGAAGCTCGTCCAGAGAATCACTTTGGGCCGAAGCCTGAGCTTGTACCTGACCCGCAGCCTCATCATCCTCATGACCAGCGCCACCTGCAAACAATTGCGAAAGACTCATATCTACTCCTGTTCTACACGGCTTAATGTACCGTGCTCAAGATCGGAAAGGACCGACGGATCAACACCGGCAGCCTCAACAATAGGACGGCGAATCATCTGATCACCCTGCGCTTCACACAAAGATGTCCACGATGCAGCGATCAGTCCTGGAAGGTTCCGCACTGCATATCCACGCAGGTAAGCACGAGTATTTTCTGGCGCCCAATCTGCAGCATGTTCAACTTCCTCAGGAGTGAACATTCGCTTCACACGACCGGCTCGATCAAGCGCAGCCACCAGAGAACGATCCTCACGCAAATCCGCCCATTGCAAATCCATCGCAGCAAGCTTAGGGTCGTCCCACGTGGTTGACAGACGCTGGCGCTGACGCTCGAGAAGCTGATACTTCCCAACCCATTCGACCTCGGTGGCAACGCTAAAAGGTTCCTCAGACATACGCGTAAGGACATCATCCCAGTACTTCAGGACTAGTTCTTCGTCTGCGCTCAGTTCAATACCCACGCGACTGAAAGTCTCAGAGACCAAATCGACATAGATCTTTTGAACGTCAAGGGCGCTTCGCGCACCTCCGGCAAGCCCCGCCTTGTAAGTCAGCGTCGGGTCATGGCTGATGTTCCAGGTTTCTTGAACCGGATCATCCATCGCGAGAGCATCCCATTCCATCCCGAGGCCGGCCTCAATTGCTTTGAGCACTAAGCCGGTTGTTCCCAGGCGAAGATAGAGGGAGGAATCAAATTGGTTGGCATCTCCACCGATCACGTGAAGGCGACGGAAGTAGGCTGGGTTCGCATGAGCCTCGTCGCGAGTATTGATAATCGGGCGGTTAAAAGTAGTCTCTAGGCCAACTTCATTTTCGACAAAGTCAGCTCGCTGCGAGATCTGAAAACCAGCAAATTCACTGCGCTGACCGATTCCGACGCGTCCCGCACCACAAATAACTGGACGGGTTACGAAGAACGGGGTGAGGCCTCGGATAAGGTCGTCAAGATCAATACGACGGCTAATCTGGTAGTTCTCGTGGGTGCCGTAAGCCGCGCCCTTACCATCCGTGTTGTTCTTGACCAACACGATCTCGTCTCCGCACTCACGAGCTGCTGACATCATTCGTCGAGCAATGACCTCGCCGGCGCGATCCCACAGGACAGCATCGCGTGCGCTAAGGGTTTCAGGCGCAGAATATTCTGGGTGAGCATGATCAACGTAGAGCCGAGCTCCGTTTGTTAGTACAGATGACACCGATGCGGGCAAATATCCACTTGACTGTCGAGGCAAGGGAAGCCTTTCGCTTCCACCCGAAGGAGCAAGGTGGTAGGGGTCATCGGTAAGCATCGAAGGATCTGCAGCTGCACGCGAGAGCCTCATACCGCGCAAGTCATTCAAAGGATCTTCAGCCGTATAGTCCCAGCGAACCGGCTGGCTCCCCTCCGTAGGCGTACCGCGGCGCGAGAGAGTCGAGTAGGCATCAACTATCCGGCAGGATAGGTCAACCGGATCGGCTCCAGGATTGTCCGGGGTATAAATACCGAATTCGGTCTCGGTACTCATCACCATATGAGAGCTCATTGCTGGTTCTCCTTCAAGGGATGGATATCAGCGATATCTTGATCCAGACCGATCGTGCGCGCCCAGTCCGCTGGAGCCTGTCGGGTTGCCAGTTCCATTGATTCGCGAATTTCATCGCCGAGGCCGCGCATCACGTGGTCGAGCGTCATCCCCTGCGTACCGTTCTCGATTGCATCGAGGATCGCGTATTTCTTCGCGCGCTCCACAATTCCTGCAATCATCGCACCCGAAACAATATCGGCAAGATAGATGATGCGTTCCTGACCGGAATGACTGCGCGCAGACAGCAAAGCTGAATTGTCATCGCGTCGATAAAGGCTGGCAACTGCCCTGTCGATCATCTCGTCATGGCTGAGCTGCTGACCGTTTTGTGCAAGCGGCACAGAGTGGTCGAGATGCTTTCTGAAAATATCCTTCGCTGCACGTTCATCTGGGCGATCAATGCGTATGCGTACATCAAGCCTTCCAGGGCGAAGCACCGCGGGATCGATCATGTCAGCCCGGTTTGAGGCACCAACAATGACTACGTTGTCAAGACTTTCGACACCGTCCATTTCAGCGAGCAGCTGCGGAACCACCATCGTCTCGACGTCGGAAGAAATTCCTGTACCGCGTGTTCTGAAAAGAGCTTCCATCTCATCGAAGAAGATCACGACTGGGACCTTCGACGAAGCCAAGGCTCGAGCACGTGCGAAAATTGCACGGATCTGCCGTTCTGTCTCGCCAACGAACTTCGTGAGAAGTTCAGGGCCCTTAATTGAGAGGAAATAACCTTCACCTGAAGAGCTAAACTCGCGTAATGATCGTGCTAGCGCCTGGGCGATCAGCGTCTTTCCTGAACCCGGGGGCCCATAGAGCAAAATTCCCTTTGTCGGCCGCAAACCGTATTGCCGATATAGCTCGGGATGGCGCAGGGGAAGTTCAATTGCCTGCCGAATTGTTGCAATCTGAGCATCAAGTCCGCCGATGTCATCGAAAGTAACATCGGGAATTTCAGGAGTGAGAAGCTGCTCGACGTCTTGGCGAATAACACGTTCATAGGCAAAGGAAGTACGAGGGTCAACCAAGACGCTCTCTCCGGGCCGAAGAGTGCCGTGGCGTAGCGGACCAGCAAGTTCAACAATGCGATGGCTTCCGGCCTCGGCAGTCACTACAGCACGATCCACTCCGATAAGTTCCGCAACCTGTGCAAGCTCTCCGGTTCGCGAATATTCGCCAATCCCGACAACAATCATCTTGTCGTCAATGAGGACCTGTTGCCCCGGCGAGATTGACGTGATGTCAAGAGAAGTATCCGCCGCAAGGCGCATGAGGCGGCCTGAAACATAGACTTCAAGAACACGCGAAGACGGCTGTGCGCGATGTAAAACTCCCAGGGTCAGCGGTGGTTGATTTAAATGCTTGAGTTGTTCCCTCAGGCGGAGAAGTTCTTGACGCGCCTGAGTAAGAGCCGCACTCAAATGGGCATTCTTCTGCTCAAGAATTGAGAGTGCAGCGTCACTGGTGCTCATCACTACGCCCTTCTACCCATGCCCGCGCCTTAGCGTCGAGGTCCCTTTTGACCTTACGGATTTTTTTATCCGAGCTGACGCGAAGACCGACTTTCTGCTCGCTCCAGTCATCTTCGCTATTCCACGCCCCTTCGAGGCCTTCAGCAGCTTTCGCTGGACGAGTTGAGCGTTCCTGAGGAGTAGTTTGCGGAGCAAGACGCCTGGCAATCATCAAGAATCCTGTATGGGCAACCATTCGATGCTCGGGTCGCACAGCTAAGCCATCGACGTGCCATTCACGCGAGAGCGTCTCCCAAGCGACGGGATCGGTAAAGTTCTGAGAGGAACGAAGATCTTCGATCAACCGGGACATCTGAGTCACGGTCGCGATGTAGCAGCACAGAACACCGCCGGGAACAAGCGCGTGTGCAACCGCATCCAAGTTCTCCCAGGGAGCGAGCATGTCAAGGACTACACGATCAACACTCGATTCAGGCATAGCATTGAGCTCATCTGCCAGATCATTGACCCGAAGATCCCACGCTGGATGTGGAGCGCCGAACCACAGTTCAACATTATCGCGCGCTATCTGCGCAAATTCTTCGCGCCTTTCGACAGAAATCAGCCTGCCGCGCTCCCCTACTGCGTCCAAAAGAGCCATCGATAGAGCACCCGACCCAGCCCCGGCCTCGACAACTACTGCACCGGGGAAAATATCTGCGTAGTGAACGATCGTTCCAGCATCTTTCGGGTAGACGACTGCAGCACCCCTGGGCATTGACATGACATAGTCAACTTGAAGCGGGCGCAGAATTTGGAACTGACGGCCCTCTTCGGTGGTGACGACCTGACCATCAGGGCGTCCAATTAAATCATCGTGATCGATAAAGCCACGATTGGACTGAAAACGACCACCAGAAACCAAAATAACGGTGTGCAAACGCCCCTTCGGGTCGCGGATTTGGACACGCTCCCCTTCTCGGAGAGGACCACGGTGTCGTTCTTGGCCAAGGCCCTGGGCTTCATGTTCATGTGTGCTCATCGCCTCTACACTACCGCGGCACATGGATGAACTGCCTGTTTAAACCCCGCGCGAAAAGGTGGAACTGGTTACGGTAGATGTATGAGGAATTCACTCCCAAGCCGACCTGCACTTTCTGCAAGCCGCACCAAAGAGTACCAGCGCTGCCCACTGCAGTTTCGCCTGCATGTCGTCGACCGCGTTAAAGAACCTCCAACGCAAGCAACACTTCTTGGGACAACAGTTCACGCCACCTTGGAAAACCTCTATGCCATGCCAAGGGAAGAACGCAATGAGACACTCGCTATCGAGCTTTTACGTACCGAATGGGAAAAGACTCTTGCTGGCGACCCAAGTGTCATGAATCTTTTTTCAGACCATACGGACTTCGAACGCTGGCGCGAACGAATGCATTCGATGATCACTAACTATTTTGCGATCGAAGATCCTCAAGCGCTTGAACCGCTGTCTACCGAAGCCCTTGTCGAGGCAACAACTTCGCAAGGAGTGAATCTCCTTGGTTACATTGACCGAGTCGACCAAGCACCCAACGGAGATCTGAGGGTCATCGACTACAAGACCGGGAAGGCTCCTTCCCCGCGTTTTCAAGAGGAAGCATTATTTCAGATGCGTTTTTACGCCCTCTTGCTTTCTCTCACAAAGCGACTGCCGAGGCGTACACAGTTGGTTTATCTCGCTTCTCAGAAGGTACTGACCTTTGATCCTGATTCCGCTGATATTTCTCGCTTTAGTGAAGAACTTTCCCGGACCTGGGAATCAATGAGAAGGGACGCTTTGCAGGGCTATTTTGCCCCACGACGAAACCCGCTGTGCAATTGGTGTGGGGTGCGTTCGATGTGTCCGCTGTTTGATGGGACTACACCTGAGATCCCAACCAGCGGTCTGGAACGTTTACTGGCAATGGGTCCGCGGCAATCTGATCAGTAAGCGCGAACGAAGTTCGGCCGTTGCCCTTCCATAATCGACTCAATGACACTTTCACTGAGGTCACTAAGCTCGCGAATATAGGGAAAATCAGCGGCGAACTCTTCGGGCGCCGCCCCCTTGATCGCGACGGCCACTCCGCCACTGGCAGAAGCAGCTTCAAGACCAACCGGCGAATCCTCGACAATCATGCAGCGACGGATATCAACTCCAAGAAGCTCAGCTGCCTTGAGGTACCCCTCTGGTGAGGGTTTTCCTTCCGAGACGTCATCTCCGTAAATTGCATTCGTAAAACCGGGTTTTGCGGGTACATGCTCCAGGACCCTGGACGCCACTCGCCGTCGCGTCGCTGTAACGACCGCTGTCGGAATTGAGTGCTCATGGCACCAAGCAAGGAGTTCAACCAGACCGTCTTTCCAGGGCAATCCCGCGTCGAGGCGATCGATGACTCCCTGCTCAACACGATCGGCAACCACGGCCTCGTCAAGAGGATTGCGGGCAAATGAACGCAAAATTGCCACCATCCGCGGCAAAGTAGACCCCAACATCTTTTGGCGCATCTGCGGGGTCATCTGTGTCCCCATCTCGGAGAGCACCTGTCCTTCCGCGCGCTCCCACAGGGGCTCGGTATCGACGATGGTGCCATCCATGTCGAAGAGAATTGCCTCAGGCAGAGTCATACTTTCGTAAGTCCTTCACACAAGATTCACGCAGCGGGCGTTGTTCCCAAGGGGGAAAGCAAACCGCTTAACAGACCAAGAGCTACAAGAATACCAATTGCGATTCGGTACCAAACAAAGGGCGCATAGGACTGAGTGGAAATAATCTTCAGGAACCACAAGATCACAACGACGCCGACCACGAAGGCAATGATTGTTGCAGCGATTGTCGGGCCGACAGCGATGGTCTCACTGCCGGTCAAGACCTTTGCCACTTTGTAGAGCCCCGAAGCCCACACAGCCGGCATTGCCAAAAGGAAGGAATAGCGGGCAGCGGCTTCACGGGTGTAGCCCAAGAAACGCCCCATGGTAATCGTTCCACCCGAACGAGAGACACCCGGGATAAGGGCCATTGCCTGCGCGAGGCCGTAGAGAAGGGCATCCTTCCACGTCATCGATTTCAGATCGCGCTCTTGGGGTGCATAGCGATCGACAAAGCCCAGAAGTAGGCCGAAAACGATCAGCATCGCCGAAGTAATCCACAGGTTACGCAAGCCCGTATCAATCGCATCCTGGAAAAGAAGGCCCAGGATACAAATCGGAAGCGAACCGACGATAATCATCCAGCCCATTCGCGCATCTGGATCACTTGAGGGCACTCGATTTTCCTTTGCACCCAGTGGCAAAGAGCGGAACCAAGCGCTGAGGATGCGGACAATGTCCTTCCAGAAGACGATGACGACCGCGAGCTCCGTACCGATTTGTGTGATTGCGGTGAAAGCAGCACCCGGATCGGTTGAACCCGTAAGCTCACCGACAATGCGAATATGCGCGGAGGACGAAACGGGAAGGAACTCCGTCAGGCCCTGAACAAGTCCAAGGATGATTGCATCAAGCCAGTTCATATCCCCAACTCTACGGCGCTTGGCCTGAGGCTAGCCAAAGATGGGCATGTGTATGCCGTCATAGCCTGCGAGTTCTAGGCTTATCTCTATGGAGATTCGTCAATGTGGAACACACGGGCTTTCTGTGTCCAGTCTGGGTTTGGGAACACTGACTTGGGGACGCGACACAGATGAAGATCAGGCTTGCGCAATGCTCAAATCCTTTATTGACGCTGGAGGGACTCTTGTAGAAGTGAGCCCTCTCCACGGTTCCGGACGTGCTCTCAGCGTTCTTGCCGAGGCCTTACGCGCCGTTGGTCGTCACCGAGTCAGGATTGCATTGCGTGGTGCAATGCGTTTCTCTCAAGGAGCCAATGAACTCTCCGCTTCGCGCGGAGATATGCTCCGCTGCCTAGATACAACACTTGCGATTCTCGAAACAGACTTCGTTGACCTCTGGTTAGCAACTCCGTCCCCTACAGGAATTCCGCTCGAGGAAACTCTATCGGCGCTCGAATGGGCCTATTCCAGTGGACGCGCGCACTACCTTGGGCTAAGTCACCGAGACACCTGGGATTGCGCACTCATGTGGGCACAGTCAGATCGACTTCCTCTGGCCGCCGTCGAAGAAGAACACTCGCTTTTATGTTCTTCTCCCCTGCTCGAGCGAGCACGAGACAACGGCTTTGGATTCCTTGCACATTCACCGCTTGCTGGAGGCGTCCTTACAGGAAAATATCGCCATACAACACCACCTGATTCACGGGCCGCATCCGCACATCTGCGTTCAAGTGTTGAGCCATACCTAGAGAGCAGCCTTCCAATTGTCGAAGCATTATCTCAGGCAGCACATGGGCTGGAATGTTCGATCGCTGATGTTGCTTTGGCATGGGTAGAGGGCACACCCGGAGTGACCAGCGCAATCATCGGGCCTCGAAACCTGGTACAACTCGAGCAGATACTCAATGGACGCATTGACCTTCCACTTCCGATTCGCCAGGTATTAAGTGAAGTGAGTGCTAGATAGAAGCGGGCATTAAATAAAGGTGTGCGGGCAGTTGCAACGGCCCGCACACCTTAAAGACAAGTTGACCGACTAGTCTTCGTCTTCATCCTCATCAAGGTCGACAAATTCATCGTCATCATCGTCGACTTCTTCATCATCTTCGTCGTCGTCAAAATCTTCATCCTCGTCTTCCTCATCAGAAACGATGAGGTCGAAAGGAAGCTCGACTTCGAACTGCGTGAAAAGCACGTCATCGTAGGTGAAGAAGGCGTCGCGGAGAGCTTCTTCGGCATCGATAAGTGCCTGTTCATCGACTTGATCAGAGGAAGCCACCTCGTAGTGATTTTCGAAAGCGGCAATCAGCTGATCTAGGACAAGACGAGGTTTCGTGGTCATAGTCACACATCCTACACGATGTCTACGGCAAGTTCAGCTGGGACCTAATGACCGAAACCATCAGATCGGCGCCCTTAATCTCTGCTGTTTGATCGGGGCCTAAAATACGCGAATTACCCTGCGAATCGAGAAGTTGGGACACGCCATGCTCAGGTCCCAGCGGCAAGATCACCCATTCGTCACTGGGGTTGTAGGTTGCCTGAGGTTCTTTACCGGACAGCTGCGACGAGATATTCGAGATCACAATGCGCGCCTGTGCTCGAGCGGCATCAGCACGCTTTGATTCGCGAACATCCGTAACGTCGCCGATCGCGTAAATATTGGTTTGGCCGACGACTTGAAGCGTTGGTTCTACCTTAAGAGCGCCGTCTGGGCGAACTGCAGACTGCAGCTCGGTACCTGCAACATAACCGGTATTCGGACGGGCACCATAGCACTGGAACCACATATCAGCTTCGATACGATGACCGTCCTTCGTTTCAACGACGAAACGGCCAAGCTCACCAACATTGAATGGCGGAAGGTATGCAAGCTCCGAGCCTTCAATGAGGCGGATATTGAGCTCCTTCAGTTGCTCGCGAACCTGATCGCGCAACTCATCAGCAAAACCCTGAGTCGGGAGAAGCTCAGATTGCTTTTCAACCAAGGTAATTTCCAGGTCCGGGAAGGCATTGCGCAGTTCCCCTGCGAATTCAATACCAACGGTTCCGGCACCTACCAAGAGTACGGAGCGGGCACCATGAAGGTAGGAGTGCAACTGCTTCAGGCGAGCCTTTGCAACATCAGAACGCGAAGCCGAGTACTTTGCTGGGAATGGATAGGTTGAACCTGTTGCCAGAACAACGTAGTCAGCATCAATCGGGTCCTGACCGAAGATATGAACTCGAGTCCCCTCAACCTGAGAAACCGTTCCATGAATGACCCGACCATTGCTCAGAAGATTCGAATAGGGCATGAAAATTGAATGCTGCCATGCCTCGTCGACTGCGGCACGCAGAGCCGCAGCATGGTGAACAAACTGGTCTTTTTGCTCGACCAGAATGACTTCGGCAAGAGGATCAAGTCCCTTGGCGACGGTGACACCACCGTACCCGCCACCGACAACGACGACTCGGGCCACAGTGCTCTCCTTCTCTCGTTGGTTACCTCCCATTGTCCCTGAAAACCCAGAGAGCAACGAGTGCAAAAAGTGTGTTATTCCTGACCAAGGGCTCGAGCAATATTCGGTGTGAAGAAGTTTGGCCCCTTCAACACCTTGCCGTCCTCACGGAGTTTCACGCTGCCATCGGGCATGAGCTTCGACAGATTAGACGCCTGAATTTCTGCAAGAACACGATTCAAATCGATTCCTGATTCCAGGGCCATGCCATAGATGACGTAGACCAGATCGCCTAAAGCATCAGCTGTTTCGATGATGTCTCGCGTTCCATCATCTGCTTCCATTGCACGTTGCGTCGCTTCTTCAACGATTGCACGTGCTTCCTTTCCGTACAAGGCTCCGAGCAGCTCAGCGAACTCTTCACGGATCAAGCTCACACGCATGTGGAGACGCTCGTAGTCAAGAGTTGGCTCTTGATGATCTCGAATACGGTCGGGCATGAAGTAAGTTGTGTGGAACTGCTGGACAAGAGCTTGTGGGCGCGATGAATCCACAACCTCGGGGGCGCCTGCGCTAGGTCCGTCCCACGGACCTGCGGGTGTGCGCGGGTCAGTGGCAAGAATGCCTCCTACCCAGGCCTCGTATCCGGGAAGGCGCGCAACGCCTTCCTTACGGAAACCGTTCTTCCACGCGGCCTTCCAAGATCCCCAATTTCCTACATGCGCCGCCCACTCAACGCGAGAAGCGCCAAATTTCTCGAATGCTGTATCTAGAGCAAGGGACACAGCCTCTGTTGCAATACCCTCGCCCCACTCGTCATGGCGAACAAAGTATGAGACTTCATAGTGGTCGGAAAAATGAGTATTACGAATGAGCTCAATACGCCCAAGGAACCGTCCATCTTGGGCGCTGCGAATTGCCCAATCCGCACTCCCCTGCTCCCACTTCGAAGGCACCTTTGCAAGATTCTCTTCAGCCATTGACAGCGTATAGGGATGGGGAATCGAGATTGTTTCGTGAAAAATTGGATCCTGGAGTGCGTCAGTAAGATCCACTGCGTCGTTCGCAGACAGCGGGACTAAGACAATATTTTCACCGTGAACGTCAAAGGGTTCCATCAGTGTGTTTCCTCCTGTGTTGATACATTCGGGTGGACCTGTTGCCACGCAGTTTCCAGAATTCGCCCCATCGCTTCGGTATCGTGCATTCCCTGAACAACAAGACTCCGGTCGAAGAGATAGGTCGGAATAGTGTCAATTCCCATCTGTACCGCGATCTGATAGTCCGAGAAAACTTCGGACGAGGCGACAGGGTCGCTCAGAGTGTCAACAACCAGCATTTCGGGGATCCGCACATCCTGCGCACAACCTATCAGTACATCCGGGTCCGCTAGGTTCAAACCGATCTCAAAACGAGCACGGAACAGGGCTTCGGCATATGCAAACTGATAGGTCCCTGCGCCGTTTGTCACTCCGGATTTTTCGTCCATTTCTCGCGCAGCTGACATTGCTTTATGCGCAAACGAGGTGGGTGCAACGACCAAGGAATCAAAATCTAGAGGAATTCCATCGGCACGAGCGAGCTCACCGACGTGAATGAGAGCATCAGCAGCTTCCTCTTGGCTCATGCCTGGATGCGTGTGGACCAAGAAATCCGCCTGGGACATTTCAAGAACAGCAGTCTGCTCAGGATCGAGTAAATAGGAGTGGAAACGAACCTCGACCTGGTCGCGATGTTCGAAACGCGTGAGAGCATCACGCAGATGATGGATACCGAGGTAACACCAAGGGCATGCAAAGTCTGCCCATACGTCAACATGCATGAAGTCTCTCCTCGGGGATAAGAGCACGTTCGCCTATGCACAGGTTACGTTGCGTATTGAGGAGTTACCAGTGCAAAGAAAAATCCCGGGGATCCGAAGATCCCCGGGTTCTGTGCGCGGAGGGGGACTTGAACCCCCACCCTCTAATACGAGGACTAGCACCTCAAGCTAGCGCGTCTGCCTATTCCGCCACCCGCGCAGGTGACTTTCGAACGTTTTCCTTTCGGTGCCGTTCGAAGCAACACGTAAT
>JBHRQN010000009.1:0-42425 GCA_042645485.1 Pauljensenia sp. | reverse complement strand
GACCAATGCGTCGGCACCGCCCACGATTTCAGTGATCTCTTGAGTGATCTCCGCCTGACGGGCCGAATTCGCCAGACGCGTGTATTTCGTAATGAGCTCTTCTGCGTTATCCGTTGCCGTATGCATTGCACGCTGGCGCGAAGCCAACTCTGATGCGGCAGCTTGCAAAAGAACATTTCGGATCCTGCTCGAGACATACAGCGGAAGCAGGGTGTCAAGAACTTCTTCGGGTGAAGGAATGAACTCGTACTCGGGGAAGAGTTCGGCATTCACCTTGTGCTCACCGCGTTCCTCATCACGTTCACGATCCCCTTCAGGAGCATCGACAACGGAAAGAGGGATCATGCGTCGAACCTCAGGAACCTGACTCATCATCGACTTAAACCGTGTGTAGACCAAATGAACTTCGCATACACCAGTCATAGGATCTGAATCGGTAAAGCGCTCAAGAAGTTCGCGAGAGATCTGATTGCTGATCTCCTGGGAAGGTGAATCAGACTCCCCTTCCCACGAATCTTCGATCTCCACACCCCGGAAACGGAAGTACGCCTGGGCACGTCGACCATAGGTGTACAGGACCGGGACTTTTCCTTCTTCTTCGAGGCGCTGAACAAGACGTTCGGCCTCGCGAAGAATCGTTGCTGAGTAGGCCCCGGCCATCCCTCGATCGGAAGCAACCACAAGGACCGCGACACGTGGCGTATCGTGACGCTCACGAGTCAGCGGGTGGTCAAGGTCAGTATGGATAGCGACAGCGGCAACTGCCTGAGTCAGAGCCTTCTCATAGGGTCCAAGTTCAGTAGCTGCCCGACGCGCGGCACCGATTCGCGATGCCGCGATCATTTCCATCGCACGAAAGACCTTAGCCAGCGTCTGCGTAGATGCAATCCGCTGTTTATAGATCCTTTGTTGTCCGCCCATACTCAGGCCTCAGACACTACCGGGCGCGAACGAACGATTTCTTCCTGAGAACGCTCGGCCTGCACCTCAGCGTCATCAAGCGAGACCGGTGATGCCTTCGCACTCACCCATTGGCCATGGAAGGTCTCAACTGCAGCGCGCAAGGCTTCTTCGGTTTCCTTCGAGAGCTCACCGGTTGCGGCGATCTCATCAAGCACCGTGGAGTTTGCACGCAAGTAGTCCAGCAGGCCGCTTTCAAAGGAGAGGACTTCGCTCACCTCAAGGTCGTCGAGGTAACCATTTGTGCCGGCCCAGATCGACGCAACCTGGTCTTGGACGACATAGGGCGAGTTTTGTGGCTGCTTGAGAAGCTCCATGAGACGTTCACCGCGCGTGAGCTGACGACGTGTTGCAGCATCAAGGTCAGAAGCAAACATCGCGAAGGCCGCCATCGAACGGTACTGAGCAAGCGTGAGCTTCAAGGTACCGGCAACCTTCTTCATCGCCTTAATCTGCGCTGCACCACCGACACGAGAGACCGAAATACCGACATCAACAGCTGGGCGCTGGTTCGAGTTGAAGAGGTCAGACTGAAGGAAGATCTGACCATCGGTAATCGAAATAACGTTGGTCGGAATGTATGCAGAAACGTCATTTGCCTTGGTTTCGATAATCGGCAGACCGGTCATCGATCCCCCACCGAGCTCGTCGGAGAGCTTCGCACAGCGTTCCAGCAAGCGAGAGTGCAAGTAGAAAACGTCACCGGGGTACGCTTCACGCCCCGGCGGGCGGCGCAGAAGAAGCGAAACTGCGCGGTAGGCCTCGGCCTGCTTAGAAAGATCGTCGAAAACGATGAGGACGTGCTTACCCTGGTACATCCAGTGCTGACCAATTGCGCTGCCCGTGTAGGGAGCCATGTACTTGTAGCCGGCGGGATCCGAGGCCGGGGAAGCAACGATCGTCGTGTACTCCATTGCTCCGGCGTCCTCAAGAGTCGAGCGAACCGAAGCGATTGTCGACCCCTTCTGGCCGATGGCGACATAGATGCATCGAACCTGCTTGTTGACATCGCCGGAAAGCCAGTTGTCACGCTGGTTAATGATCGTGTCCAAGGCGATCGCGGTCTTACCGGTTTGACGGTCACCAATGATGAGCTGACGCTGACCACGACCAATCGGGATCATCGAGTCGATCGCCTTCAGGCCGGTCTGCAGCGGCTCGTGAACCGACTTACGCATCATGACACCAGGAGCCTGAAGTTCCAGCGCTCGTCGACCTTCAAGGTCAGTGATATCACCGAGGCCGTCGATGGGGCGGCCCAGCGGGTCGACGGTACGACCGAGGTAGCCATCACCAACGGGGACCGAGAGCACTTCACCAGTACGGTAAACAGGCTGTCCCTCTTCGATGGAGGAGAAATCTCCAAGGACAACGGTACCGATTTCACGTTGTTCAAGGTTCATGGCAAGCCCCAGCGTCCCGTCCTCGAAACGCAAGAGTTCGTTTGCCATAGTTCCGGGAAGCCCTTCAACGTGGGCAATACCGTCAGCAGTTTCGGTAACATGACCGACTTCATCGGTCGCAACCTGTGCAGGTTGATACGATTCCACGAAAGAGTCGAGCGCCGCCCGTACTTCCTCGGGGCTAATGGACAGATCAGCCATTGAGCATTCCTTCTATCTATTCCTCAGACACATCGGGCTTAACCGACGATCGAACGTTTGAGAGCGCCAACTCGCGTGGCCAGTGATGCATCGACTCGCTCCGTCCCCATTCGGATGACGAGGCCGCCGAGCAGTTCAGGGCGCAGCGTGTAGGTTGCCGAAACGGGGCTGGCCAGCTTGGTCTCAAGAATCTTCTCGAGACGCATCTTCTGGTCGTCGCTCAGCTCGTGTGCCGACTCAACGAATACGAAGCGTCGACCGGAGAGCTTTGCCGCGCGAACAGCCAATTCCCGAAGTTTTCCCAAGAGATGGCCATGCGAGGCCCGTCCCACGCATCGGCGCAAAAGACGCAGACTCGGCTGACCAAGAACACTCTGGAACACCGTCTGGGCAAGATCTGCGCGTCCCTTCGGAGAAAGGGCAGACAGGTCAGAGAGTTCATTTCTGAGATCGCGATGTGACTGAAGGAAAACAGAAACCGCAACAAGCTGAGCTTCTGTTTCTTCCAATACCCCATCAAATTGCGCGCTGAGCAGCACTGCATCGCAGCCTGTTTCTTCGACAGCGTGCACGATGTCACGCGGACGGGACCAGTGACCCGCTACCAGGTCATGCAGACACTGAATCGAGACAGCAGATACAACCGGAGCGAAAAGACGATCAACAAGAGCGTCTCTATCACTCTGTTCACGCGAGGGGTCAGTGAGTGCACGTTGGACGGAAGAATTCGTACGCAAAAAATCTGCGACGCCGAAAAGATCTTCCGCTACCTTCATACGCTCATCGCCCGCCTGCGCAAGACGTTCGCGTAACAACTCAGGAGTCATCAGTTCGCACCACCAACGGGAACTTCTTCAGCCTCGAGTTCATCCAAGAAGCGATCCACAACGCGAGCAGTGAGATCAGTATTCTCCAGATGCTCACCCACAAGCTTCTCTGCGAGCTCGCTAGCAAGCAAACCAACATCGCTACGCAGGCTAATCTGCGCGGCCTGCCGCTCAGCAAGAATCTGACGCTGAGCGGCATCTTGCACGCGCTGTGCCTCTACCTGCGCATCAAGACGTGCCTGTGCGACGATCTGCTGGGCCTGAGCACGTGCATCTTCACGGATCTGGTGAGCCTCAGCCTGAGCATCACGAAGCATCTCATCTTTCTTACGCGAAGCAAGAGAGAGATCTTCGCGAGCTTTCTCAGCGTTATCGAGGCCTTCCTGAATGGCGTCGCGTCGCTGGTCGATCATCGAGTAGATCCGCGGCAACGCGTACAAACCGACGACCAAGAGGATGACCAGAAGAATCAGCGCTGACCAGAAAATCTCATAGAGAGGCGGCAGAACAACGCCAATTCCTCCGACCGATCCCTCGGACATAGGAACAAGCTGTGCGAACATCAGACGATGAAGGGCAGAACGAAGCCGATCAGGCCAAGAGCCTCAGCAAGTGCTGCACCAATAATCATGTTGGTGAAGAGCCTACCGGCGATCTCAGGCTGGCGTGCAGTTGCTTCCTGGGTCTTTCCCACGAGGAGGCCAATACCAATACCAGGGCCAATCGCAGCCAGGCCGTAGCCGATGTAGGCAAGGGATCCGGTCATTTTTCTTTCCTTTTCCTTTGGTGAATCAGTCGAAGGCGCAAGAAGCCTTTAGTGTTCTTCGACTGAAAGCTTGATGTAGACCGCTGTCAGCATGGCGAAAATGTACGCCTGCAAGACAGCTACGAAAATTTCGAAGAGCGTCGCCGCAACCGCGCCAGCTCCGGTTAAGAGGGCACCAGTCTGTTTCATACCGGCAGCGATGAGTAGATTCGACGTTCCAAAATAGGTCAGTGCAAGAAGCAGGTGCCCTGAAATCATGTTGCACAGAAGACGAATAGCCAAGGTTGCGGGACGAACAATAAAAGTTGAGAAGAACTCGATGGGGGTAATGAGGAAGTAGATCGGCCAGGGCAATCCCTTGGGGAAAAGCTGCGACTTGAAGAAATGGAAGAAACCGTACTGTTTAATTCCGGCACCCACGAATGAAACGTAGGCGCTGACAGCGAAAACAATCGGTACAGCCATCACAGAGGAAGCTGCGATATTCATCCCGGGGATAATTCCCTGAATATTCATAAAAAGAACGCCGAAGAAAACAACACCGATAAAGGCAGCCCAACGACGGCCTCGGCCTTCACCCAGCATCGCGACGGAAATACCATTGCGAACAAACTCGGCTGCCATTTCGAGGAGGACCTGTCCCCGCCCCGGCATGAGCTTGACGCTGCGCGCACCGAGCCAGAAAACCAAGCACAGTGTAATTCCAGCGACCACACGCACCAGTGTCAGCCGGTTGAATTGGAAGAGCGTACCCTCACCAAAAAATGCATCGGGGAAGAAATCATGGATACCGGGAGCGTGGGGCGCCTGTGTAACAGCGGGAATACATGTTGCGGCAGCAATCAGCGCGACAATACCGATGAGAACCTTGTACCACAAAGGCATAGCGTAGCTGCGCTGTGCGGTCTTCTCTTCGCCGAGAACTGTCGATTCCACGTGCTCCACTTCCTCACTAGGGTCAACCCGATCCAGTGTAACCCAGCTAATCAGAGATCAAGAACTTATCCCTAGGAATTTTGTTCCTTCGTCAACGACGACGAAAAATCGGCATCTACGATCACTGGCTCTTCCTTAACCGCAACCTCACGAATTATGCGTGATAAAGCGATCCCAAGGCCACCAAAAACCACAAAGTGCTCACAAATCAGAACAAGACCGGTGACAATCGCAGATGCCCCCAAGGCTTTGCTCAGGAACAATCCACCGATCAAGATGGCAAATGTTCCGAACATATGAACCCATATCCACATCGGTCGGGTAGTTGCATCACTACGAATCATGGCGCCAAGGCACAGATGCGTGACAGCGCCCAATGCCAACATCAGTACAGGAAGAAGCAAGCTACGCAGGCTGTATCCGACGCATGCCTGCCATACACCGACAATCAGGGCGCCGGCAGCAATAACACCCCACAGGCGGCGCATGATCAGATGAATATCCTTCTCATGCGTCTGCAAAGAATCACTCATGCATTTTCCTTAGGGCTTTCGGGAGCGGTAGCTTCAACGTGATCTTGACGCGCACTCCGACGTGCGCGCGTAAAAGCGGGGAATTCTGAAGCGGTGAGCCAGATGCCCAAGGCCAGTGCCGGAAGCGCACACAGTGCAACACGCTTCCAGTCATGGACAAGAGTGGCGACCGGAGGAAAAGCTACTAGGGCTGTCCACATCCACAAGATTGCGACAACGCCTCGGTGTGAGTGTCCCCTAGCAAGTAGACGGTCGTGGAAGTGCGAGCGATCCGCATGGAAGGGACTCTTCCCCCTGAGCATCCGTCGAATCGTGGTGACGACAAGATCTCCAATGGGCACGCAGATGACCGAAATGGGAAGCAATAGCGGGAGGAAGGAAACCAACAGCTGCTGTCCGCCTAAAACAGAAGGGTCAACCTGGCCCGTAACGATGATTCCCGCAGCGGCCAGAACCAAGCCCATTGTTTCAGAGCCTCCACCCATCATGATCGAGGATGGGTGGAAGTTGAACCACAAGAAGCCCAAGCAGACTCCGACCAGGGTAATGACCGCCAAAGACGCCGTCGTCGCGTATGAAGCCGCCCCCATGATCCGCGTGAGCACATAGGAATAGACGAAGAATGCCGCAGCTCCGATGCCAACAACACCAGCGGCCAAACCATCCAGACCGTCAATGAAGTTCACCGCATTCATAATTCCGACGATCAGGAAAACAGTAAGCATCAAGGAGAGGCGCGAGGAGCCAATGGTGACGCCAAAAATTGGGAAACTGACCAATTGCACGCCGTTGAAGGCCATCGATCCAGCAATCAGAATTTGTCCGGAAAGTTTCGTCAGCCAGTCCAATTCCACAACATCATCAACGACGCCGAGAATGCACATCGCGAGCGCTCCCACGACAACAGCCCAGGCAGCATTCGTTTCGAAGAGGGGCGACATATAGGGAATTCGGGCACTGATGAGCATCGTGATCACCAGAGCGATGGTGATCGCGATTCCACCAAGTCGAGGAATCGGAGTGGATTGGATATCTCTGCTGCGCAGTTTGGGGACAATCCCCCAACGCAGGCATGCCCAGCGGACCAGCGGTGTCAGCAGCACAGTGAGTGCGCCGGCCACGACCATCAGCAGGACATAAACCTTCACGGCGTCGATGTCTCCTCCCTCACCGAGCTAGGGGCTGGTAGTCCAGCACCCTGGCGATATCTTCTACGCTCAGCGCTCCTTCGCGAAGTACGCGAGCCTGTCCGTGTGCACAATCGATAATTGTGGACGGTTGTGCGCTCTGGGTCGGCCCCGAATTCACGTAGTAGTCTACCGTGCCACGGAAGTATCCGAGCGCTTCATCAATATTTGTCGCAGGAGGCTGTCCCGTTAGATTGGCTGAGGTCACTGCCATCGGCCCCACGGCCTCGAGCAGCTCACACACTTGCGGATGATTGGGCATGCGAAGCGCGACAGTACCGTGAGTTTTTCCCAGATCCCAGTTCACGCTGGGGTTTGCGCGCACAATCAGAGTCAATGCGCCCGGCCAGAAGGCTTTCATCAGCCCAATGGCATCCTCGTCAAGGTCAATTGAGACGCTTTGTGCTTGCTCAACAGAGGCGACAAGTACAGGAGGCGGCATTGTCTCTCCGCGGCCTTTCGCCGCAAGAAGACGACGAACCCCCTCGTGATCATCGGCGGATACACCGATTCCATAAACGGTATCAGTTGGCAGGACAACCAACGCACCCTGACCGATCTGTCCTTTAAGGAGGTCAAGCTCGTCCTTTTCCCAACCATGAACGCACTCAAAAATATGTTCCACTGTGAATTACTTTCTCTGTGTTTTCCAAGCGATAAGGAAGCGCTCAACCCCACTTAGATCTTTGCGGGTATGCACCTGAGCAAATCCGTTCATCACCGCGATTTGCCGAAGCGTTTGTGCCTGCGAGGGAGAGTGCTCCATAGCCAGCATTCCTCCGCTAACAAGAAGATCACGCGAACGTTCAATAATCCGGCGAGGAATCTCAGTACCGTCGTCTCCCCCACCATAGAGGGCGCGCTCGGGGTCCCGCTGTGCCTCAATTTGTGTCGGCGCTTCCTGAGCTGGCACATAGGGCGGGTTTGTCACAACCAATGCGGTTTTTCCATTGAGGTCGCGGATAGTGTCGGGGGCCGTTGCGTCCCCCTTGACGAGGCGAAGCCTGGCTTTCGGGTATCGAGCAAGGTTGCGCTCGGCATAAGCAAAAGCATCTGAGTCAATTTCCACAGCTGTCACCTGGTGCCCAGTTTCAGTGGAAAGTGCAAGTGCGATCGCTGCGGACCCGGTACACAGATCAACCCATTCACCATCAGGAAATGCTCCGGAGCTCGCCAGCTCTTCAACATGTTCGACAAGCATCTCGGTTTCGGGCCGGACAGTGAAGACCCCTTCACCACCTGAAAGAACAAGGCCTCTGAAATACATTTCACCGGTCACATGGCTTCGCGGGTGGCGAAGGGCACGTTGGGTGACTGCGGCGCGGTAGGCGGCCTCGTTGGTCGGAGGAACCTCGCGGGGGGCAAATAGCAAAGAATCGACGCCCAAGGCCCACGTCAAGAGGTAGCGCGCCTCGGCTACTGGAGTCGCTCCCCCTTCATCGCCTTCAAGGGTGCTCAGGAGGGATGAACCCCACGCGATCAGCTCAGCTTGCGAACTCATACATGTGCGTCGGCGGAGGCGAGACGTTCGGCCTCATCTGCGCTTTGAAGAGATTCAATAACCGGGTCAAGCGCGCCGTCAAGCACCTGATCAAGGTTATAAGCCTTGAAACCGCTGCGGTGATCAGCAATGCGATTCTCGGGGAAGTTGTACGTACGAACACGTTCCGAGCGGTCAACAGTACGAACCTGAGAAAGGCGCTGTGCCGAGGCCTCAGCCTCGCGCTTGGCTTTTGCTTCAGCTGCTAAGCGCGAAGCAAGAACACGAAGCGCGGCCTCTTTATTTTGAAGCTGAGACTTCTCATTTTGCATCGAAACGACGATGCCCGATGGAAGGTGGGTAATGCGGACAGCTGAATCGGTTGTATTCACCGACTGCCCACCCGGACCAGAGGAACGGTAGACATCAATTCGCAAATCATTGGGGTCAATGACAATCTCATCATCGACTTCAAGTTCGGGCATGACGAAAACACCCGCAGCACTGGTATGCACACGCCCCTGCGACTCGGTAACGGGAACGCGCTGTACTCGGTGCACTCCCCCTTCATACTTCAGGTGTGCCCACACGCCTTCATCGGGTGCGGGATTACCAGATGCTCTAATCGCCAGGGTGACTTCTTTGAAACCGCCTAGCTCGGTGTAAGTGGAGGACAGCTCCGTAGTCTTCCACCCCTTCGAATCCGCATAGCGCAGATACATCCGGGCGAGATCTGCGGCAAAGAGTGCGGATTCTTCACCGCCTTCACCTGCTTTGATTTCCAAGATGACGTCACAGGCATCATCGGGGTCTCGCGGCGCAAGGATAGACAGAAGATGTTCGTGAGCGCTTCGCTCTGCTTCTTCCAATGCGGGGATTTCCTCTGCGAATGAGGAATCGTCTTCGGCAAGCTCCCGAGCTGCCTCGAGATCTCCCTGCGCGTGCTCGAGCTGATCTGCAGCGGCTTTAATGCGCGAAAGCTCCGCGTAACGGCGAGAGACTTGCTTGAGAAGCTTGGGGGAAGAAAGCACATCCGGATCAGACATTCGAGTTTCAAGCTGCGCGTGTTCGTCAAGTAGCGCGTCCAATGCGGAGAATTCTTCTCCAAGAGCACTCATGTCTGATCCTTCCTGCGGGAGTAGTTCAAGGGTAGCTGTTTAAACACGTCGGCGCCGACGACCATAAGTCGTCGGCGCCGAGTAAAAGCTCACTTGGAGGGGCGTACGCGCTTTCCGTAACGCGCCTCGAAACGGGCGACACGACCGCCGGTGTCGAGGATCTTCTGCTTGCCGGTGTAGAACGGGTGGCAAGCGGAGCAGACGTCCACGCGCATCTCGCCAGAGGTGATGGTGGAACGGGTGTGGAAGGTGTTGCCGCAGGTGCAGGTCACAACGGTATCCACATATTCGGGGTGAATGCCCTTCTTCATGGAAATATCTCCTGGATCGTTTGGTGCTCCGGGTCCGAAATGCAGCGCTCATTGCATCTGGCAATGAGTCACCTTCTTCGATTTTCTCAAAGAAGCACTCCGGTGAGGCGGAAGCCGACATGACATTATGCCATGCGAATCGCTATTTTTTCACCCTCAGTTCATTCGCCGTGCGTGAAATAGGTAATGCTGTGGTCTAGAACGACGAGGAAGACCCCGAGCCAGAGAAGCCCCCTCCTGAGCTTCCATAGTCGCTACTCGATGAATCGCTACTGGGTGTCCACGTGTGTGCGGACTGATAATACGTACGGTCAGTCGATAGAGGTTGATAGAGGTACCAGTTATCCGTGGAGGAGTTCCGACCCGCGTAGGTACCGAATGCGGCGGCCTTCAAGGCAGCAAGATCGATACCCGCGGACTGAGAGTTCAAGCGGATAGTTTTCGCAGGGTCGTAGTTATGCAGAACACCGTTCAGGTGGTAGTACCCGGTGTAATCGGCAGAATCGGCTGCTTCGCGTTCCTTCTGGGAGTTCTCCCACTGCTCGTAGCGCTTATCGCTATTCGAGGAGGGATCAGCCTTCAAGGACGCAAGAATAATTCCCTTTGCCCAGCGGCGGGTGCCTTCAGCGATTTCGTCGAGCTTTTCAAGAGCCGCGATTGGAGTAATACCACCCTTAGCCAGTTGTTCTTTCAGGGAATCGATCAGCGCCATTTGCTGGCTGGCCCACTGCAGAATTTCATCACGACCACGTATCGCATCAGGAGTGCCCATTTCTTCACTGACAGAAGTCACCAATTCACAGAGGACCTCAAGGTCTTCCATGACCGGGCCAATCTCTTTCATCCAGACGTCAACCCATCCGGCTCCCAGATTGAAGAACTCAGCCGCGGCAGCGAAGGTGTCATCGCTCGCATCCATAGATTCGGTACGTTGACGCAAGTCGCCACTAGCGTTATTGAGCGCTGCGCTGAGGGTTTGCAAGAAGGTGGGATTACCGATTTCGTCCCATTCCTTCCCGGCCTCGACGAAATCTGACTGATAGCGCTTATAGCGCATATCAAGTCCGGTCTTGTATTTGCCCGCATCCCCGATACCCGCAAATGCTTGCTCTGCACGGTAGCGATCTGCCTGAACAACATCCCAGTGTGCTCGCGCTTCACGAAGGTTCCGCTTTGTCAAGGAACGCAGACGGAACCCTCTGAGCAGGTTCGCTGCACCGGCAATCAGCAAGACGAAAGAATAGAAAGGCGGGACAGAGTCTTCCCCACCGTTACCGGAAGAGTCCGGTACATATTTGGCAGCCGCCTGAGCTGCCTGGAGCATCCCCTGACTCCACTCACCGGATCGAAAATCATCCTTCGCAGCCTCTTGAATTGTGCTTTGTTTTGAGGAAGAAACCTTGACGTTTTCACCAAAATACGTCCCAACTTTTCGGTAGCTGGGGGAAACCGCAAGAATCACCAGGCCGTCTGCCCACTTATCCCGGCTCGAATTTAACCATTCTTTGTGGTTTGAACGAGCATAGTTCAAGACTGCTTCGTTGAGATTACCTGTCGGTACGTTATCGGTTGAGAGAATCACCAGTTTAATAGGCTGACGAAATCCAATGGATTCCATTGCAGTACCCAAGGATTGCCCGTTGACATCTTCGAAGACTGACGATTGATCTTCAACAACAACCTCAGGAGCGAAATCGGCCTTACTTGCTCCGCTGATCCCGTTTTGGATAAAAGAACTCAGGAAAAATAGCGGACACACAGCCATCAGTGCCAGCGAAAGCACTAATCGAATCACGCCGCGTCGACGCGTGTTCTGAGATTTTTCGGGAGTTTCTGGTGAAGCTTGAGGTGTATTCGACATGAAGCTATTTCTCCTAACGCAGACTCACTGAGGATACGCGCTCTGTCAAAGAGTAAACAAACGGGGGCGAAAGGATTTCTCCTTCCGTCCCCGTGAGTCCCGCCGATCAGTCAGCAGATGGCACTTGCTTTTGAACCAGCATGAGGAACTCTGCGTTCGATTGCGTTTCCTTCAAGCGGTCCAAAACTGCTTCCAGCGCACTTTGCTGATCCAAAGTGCCCAAAACGCGGCGCAGCTTCCACATAATGCGCAATTCTTCGGGCTTAAGCAGCATTTCTTCGCGACGTGTTCCCGAGGCATTGATGTCGATAGCCGGGAAGATTCGGCGGTCGGCAAGCTGGCGCGAGAGTCGCAGTTCCATGTTGCCCGTACCCTTGAACTCTTCGAAGATCACCTCGTCCATCTTCGATCCGGTCTCAACAAGAGCCGAGGCGATGATGGTCAGCGATCCGCCCTCGCGCAGGTTACGTGCGCCACCAAAGAACTTCTTGGGCGGGTAGAGCGCCGAGGCGTCAACACCACCGGAGAGGATTCGACCCGAGGCCGGTGCGGCGAGGTTGTACGCGCGCGAAAGCCTGGTGATTGAGTCAAGAAGAACGACAACATCCTGACCGAGCTCGACCAGACGCTTGGCGCGTTCAATTGCCAGCTCTGCAACAATTGCGTGATCCGATGCGGGACGGTCAAAGGTTGAAGCAATAACCTCACCCTTGACGATGGAGCGCATATCGGTCACTTCTTCAGGACGCTCATCAACCAGAACAACCATGAGGTGAACCTCGGGGTTATTCAATTCGATTGCCTTGGCAATCTGCTGAATAACCATGGTCTTGCCAGCCTTCGGAGGCGAAACAATCAAACCACGCTGTCCCTTACCAATAGGGGCAACCAAGTCGATAACACGAGGAGTGAAGGCCTTTGCCGAGGTCTCCATTCGCAATTGCTGGTCGGGGTAAATCGGGGTGAGCTTGGAGAACTCGCGGCGAGCCTGCGCGTCCTCAATGCTCATGCCATTGACCGAGTCAACGCGAACCAGCGCGTTGTACTTCTGGCGCTGACGCTCACCTTCACGGGGTGCACGAACCGCGCCCGCGACAGCATCACCCGGACGCAGTCCCCAGCGACGAACATTGCCGAGGGTAACGTAAACGTCGTTGGGCCCGGGCAAGTAGCCGGAGGTACGAACAAATGCGTGGTTTTCTTGAACGTCCAAGATGCCCGCAATCGGTGCAAGATTCTCTTCGGAGACCGGCGCAGACTCGCGACGCTCGCCACGCTCAACGCGTTCATTGCGCTCACCGCGTTCACGACGTCCCTCACGTCCGCGACCGCGGCGGCGTCCTTCGCGATCGCGACGGGAACGATCGCGGGCCTCGGGATCATCACTATCGGGAAGAGCAATCTCAATGTGCTGCGCCGGCGCGGGAGCACTTTCCTCTTCTTCGTGACGGGTCGGGGTCGGCAGATCCAAGGTAACGGTCTGCGGTTCTGCAGCTTCACTGGAGACAACGCGACGACGACGGCTCTTTCGCGGAAGGCCAGCGTCGTTCGACGAACGCTCTTCCGAGGTTGACTGCGAAACAGGAGCGGGCAGTTCAATATTGATCTGCGGGGCCTCGCTGGCTTCCTCACGCGCAACGCGACGACGACGCGAACGCGGGGCCTCTTCTTGCTTGGGCGCGCCACCTTGCGCAGCACTGAGCGCCTCAATCAGCTGGGGCTTACGCATTGCAGAAACACCTTTAAGGCCAAGTTCGGTGGCCATGGCTTTGAGTTCCACCAACTTCATGCGCGATAATTCGCGCTCTTGGGTGGTCACATCGTTGCTCAACTGATAATCCTCACATGCATGGTCTCACAACAGACCAGGTGAACTTCTCAATCAAAATGAGATGAATAGAAAAGACATGTCCCAACAGGAACATGGAAGAATTTCCACATTTGGAGATCGAAGGATTTCCTTCAGTGCGATAGTAGCAAGCTACACGCGTTTTCTCACTACTTTCACGCAAGCAGTTTTGCTCTGCGCGCTAAATCACACAAATACGCATCCACCGTTAATCTTTGAAAGATTGCCTCGAGTGATTTGAAGACCCGACGTGGCAAGTTTCAAAGGACGCACTGCCCACCCTGCTGCCTGAGCATCGGCTTGAACCTTGGGATCAATGCTTTCAAGACTGAGCACTGTCGGTCCCGCGCCAGAGATGACCGCTGCTTTACCAGCACCACGAAGCCAAGTCACCAAGGCATGAGAAGGTTGCATTGATTGACGTCGGTAGTCTTGGTGCAGGCGATCTTCAGTCGCAGCCATAAGCAGTTCATGAACATTCGTCCCAGCACCAATCACATGATTTTGCCCACTGAGGACTGCAGCCAAGATTCCAGCACGCGAAAGATTAAATTTTGCATCATCGAAGGGAACCTGCTGTGGAAGCACAGCACGTGCTTTCGAGGTCGCCAGCTCAAAATCAGGGATAAAGGCAACGGGCTCAATTGGCGCCTCCCCCGAAAGGCGCAGCATGCCCGACAGCTCACCATCCATCCATGAGATCGTCACTCCGCCAGAGATGGCTGGGGCGACGTTATCCGGATGACCTTCCATCTCGGTCGCAATCGAAAGGATATCCTCCGCGGTAAGCGCCTCGGGATCTCCAATAAGCGCACGAGCAAGCCCAAGACCAGCGACGATTGCCGAGGCGGAGGAACCGAGGCCTCGAGAATGAGGAATTCGGTTCATGCAGCGCATCTGGATGCCAACCTGCGCAACGCCTGCTGCATCCAAGCCCATACGAAGCGCCCGAACAACAAGGTGATTTTCACCTTCGTCGAGGACGCCTGCCCCTTCACCTTCAATGGTCACATGGGTTGCCCCAGCGATTGCATGGACGCTCACTTCATCCCAGAGGTCTAAAGCAAGACCAAAGGAATCAAAACCGGGTCCGAGATTAGCCGAGGTAGCGGGAACGCGAACAGCGACGAAATCTTGAGTGATGCGCATGGAGGGTCACTTTCCAGAATTTAGATATCCAGGAGCGGGAAGATTGCGGGTGAGACATGAGCGTTGAGCTCATTCACCAGAGCCTCGACGAGGCCATGGGCGCGGTCTCGCGCGATTGCCTGGGTCGTCAGGGTCACAACGCTTTCTTCTTCAGTATCCCCCGCTTCGATATCGATCCCCTGTAGCGACACTTCGAGTGAGGAACACACCCGGCTCACAGACTCACTAACACCTGAAGTCATCGGGATGCTCAAACGAATAATGAATGGCGAAACAACACTCCAGTTATCTGAGAGCTTCACAGGCAACTCAACTTCTTCACGCATCGCCCCCAGCCCATTGAGACGGTCACGTGCTGCGGCAACAATGTCCCCCAAAACAGCCGAGGCCGTCGGGAAGCCACCCGCCCCAAGACCAAGGAAAGACAAAGTTCCCGCAGCTTGGGCATTGACAAATACGCCATTGGCCGGACCATGGAGAGAAGCGAAGGCGTGATCGAGAGGAACAAAAGTCGGCTCAACCCCTAGACGAAGAACAGGCTCCCCCGCCTCCTCGTCATATTGAGCGCGAGCAACAAGCTTAATGACGTAGCCCAGACGTCCAGCCAGCGCAATATCATCGGTCGACAGCGCGGTAATCCCCTGACGCGGCACGCTCTCAACACTGACCCAACGTCCAAAGGAGAGAGAGGACATAATCGCGCATTTTGCTGAGGCATCATAGCCCTCAACATCGGCGCTGGGATCAGCCTCCGCGAAACCCAATTCCTGGGCCTGCGCCAAAGCTTCGCCATAGTCCGCGCCCTGAGTGGTCATTTGATCAAGAATAAAGTTCGTCGTCCCGTTGACGACGCCAGCAATCTGGCGAACCCGATCACCGCGCAGGGATGAGGTCAAAGCCCCAATCACGGGAATTGCACCAGCAACGGCGGCTTCGAAGTAAAGGCGCGTATTCGCCTCGCGCGCAGCAGCAAAAAGCTCGGGCCCACGAGAAGCAATAAGAGCCTTATTACCAGTGATGACTGCGCTGCCATTCTTCAGAGCGGTCATGACATACTCGTAAGCCGGATCGACTCCGCCGATCAATTCAACGACGAGGTCTTTTCCCGCAATAACTTCATTGGGATCAGTCGTTAGCAATGAAGAATCAATGGGGAATGCGCGCTTGGCGTCTAGGCGTCGAACGAGCACGGATTGAACCTCGAGGCGAGTACCCAAACGACGTTCATACTCATCCGACCACTGTTGAAGAAGGTGAATCACATGAGCGCCAACAGTGCCTGCACCCAAAACTCCAATACGGATCGGGGATGGTGTCGTATTCACATTTCCTCCTCTTGGGGGCCAAATCGGCACGTATATAAAGTCAGCTGAAATTGCTCATGGACCAGTGACGAGTCTACTGTGCACACCACCTGAAGGCACAGGCTCATCAAGTGATGAACGACTTGCAGCGCACTCAAAGACTAAAAAGGACTTTTGTCCTACACTATGAGTGATCGGAGCGACAAAAGTCCCAGATTGTTAGACATGGCATATACACAGAACAGGCATAAAGATGCTGTCCATGCACCAAGTGCGAGAGACTATTAGCAGATGCCCGATACGGCACCAAAGATGAGGCCGATGCCTTATCAACCGGAGGTTTTCAGTCCGAAAGCCACGGCAACCGAGAAGAGGGAACATGACTGATCAGCAGACCGCCGACGTCACGACCGACGCCTGGGACGGTTTCGTCAAGGGCCATTGGTCCGAAGCAATCGACGTGCGCGACTTCATCCAGCGCAACTACACCCCTTACGAAGGAGATGCCTCCTTCCTGGCCGGACCGACCGAAAAGACCCTGCGCGTCTGGGAGACGCTCGAAAAGGACTACCTGTCCAAGGAGCGCAAGGTCCGCATCCTCGATGTTGACACCCACACCCCCGCCGATATCGACGCTTTCAAGCCCGGTTACATCAGCGATGATGACGACGTCATCGTCGGCCTGCAGACCGATGCGCCTCTGAAGCGTGCAATGATGCCAAACGGCGGCTGGCGTATGGTTGAGACCGCTATTAAGGAAGCTGGCAAGGAGGTCGACCCCGAGGTCAAGAAGATCTTCACCCAGTACCGCAAGACCCACAACGACGCGGTCTTCGATATCTACACGCCTCGTATCCGCGCAGCGCGTTCCTCCCACATCATCACCGGTCTTCCCGATGCATACGGCCGCGGCCGCATCATTGGTGACTACCGTCGTGTTGCACTGTACGGTGTTGACCACCTGATCGAGGAGAAGCAGAAGGATAAGGATCGCTACGCAGATCAGCCCTTCTCAGAGCACTGGGCACGCTACCGCGAGGAGCACTCGGAGCAGATCAAGGCCCTGAAGAAGCTCAAGAAGATGGCAGCCGACTACGGCTTCGACATCTCCGGCCCCGCTCGCAACGCACACGAAGCAGTGCAGTGGACCTACTTCGGCTACCTTGCCTCCGTGAAGTCCCAGGACGGCGCCGCAATGTCGATCGGCCGTCTCTCCGCATTCTTCGACTGCTACTTCGAGCGCGACCTTAAGCGCGGAACCCTCACCGAGCTCGAGGCCCAGGAGATCATCGACTCTCTGGTCATCAAGCTCCGTATCACCCGCTTCCTGCGCACGATCGATTACGATCAAATCTTCTCCGGCGATCCCTACTGGGCAACCTGGTCAGATGCAGGCTTCGGCGAAGATGGACGTACCTTGGTCACCAAGACCGCCTTCCGTCTCCTGCAGACCCTGCGTAACCTCGGCCCCGCACCCGAGCCGAACATCACCATCTTCTGGGATGAGAAGCTCCCCAAGGGCTACAAGGAATTCTGTGCACTGATCTCGATCGAGACTTCCTCCATTCAGTACGAGTCCGACGAGCAGATTCGTGAGCACTGGGGCGATGACGCAGCCATCGCTTGCTGTGTCTCCCCCATGCGCGTTGGCAAGCAGATGCAGTTCTTCGGCGCTCGCGTGAACTCTGCAAAGGCTCTCCTCTACGCCATCAACGGTGGCCGCGATGAGATGAGCGGAAAGCAGGTCATGGAAGGCTACGAGCCCATTAAGGGTGACGGCCCGCTCGACTTCGATGAGGTCTGGGCAAAGTACGAAGAGATGCTGGACTGGGTTGTGGGCACCTACGTTGAGGCCCTGAACATCATCCACTACTGCCACGATCGCTACGCCTACGAGGCAGTCGAGATGGCACTGCACGATTCCGAGATCGTTCGCACCATGGGTTGCGGTATTGCTGGCCTGTCCATCGTTGCTGACTCCCTGTCCGCTATCAAGTACGCGAAGGTTTACCCGATTCGCGACGAAACCGGACTGGTTGTCGACTACCGCACCGAGGGAGACTTCCCGACCTACGGTAACGATGACGACCGCGCAGACGATATTGCAGCAACCGTCGTTCACACCATCATGGATAAGATTCGCGCAATCCCCATGTACCGTGATGCAATCCCGACCCAGTCGGTGCTGACCATTACCTCGAACGTTGTTTACGGCAAGGCAACCGGTTCCTTCCCCTCGGGCCACCAGAAGGGCACCCCCTTCGCACCCGGTGCAAACCCCGAGAACGGTATCGATACCCACGGCATGGTCGCTTCCATGCTCTCGGTCGCCAAGCTCGACTACAACGACGCACTGGACGGCATCTCGCTGACCAACACCATTACCCCTCAGGGCCTTGGTCGTACGCGTGACGAGCAGATCACCAACCTGGTTGGCATCCTGGACGCAGGCTTCGTCCCCGACGATTGCTGCGCCGTCGACGCCACCAAGGGTTACTGATAGAAACAAGTCTTAGGCAAACGGAACACCGCTTGTCTATCCGGCCCCACCCGGAAGAAAAGGAGAAATGAAATGGCAACGAAGACCTACGAAGAGCGTCTTGCTTCCATGAAGGCCGCCCGCGAAGAGCGTGAGGAAGGCGCTGGTCTGTACCACGCCAACATCAACGTTCTCGACCAGGCAACCCTCGAAGACGCAATGGAGCACCCCGAGAACTACCCGAACCTGACCGTTCGCGTTTCGGGCTACGCAGTGAACTTCGTGAAGCTCACCCGCGAGCAGCAGCTGGACGTGCTTTCCCGCACCTTCCACCACTCTGCCTGAGCGTAGATGACATGAATGGGGCGCTGGCCGCAGGGCCCGCGCCCCATTCATTTATCTTGCGGATCACGAAATTTTTCTCATTTTTCTATCGTTCCTCTAGGTAGGAACCAACCTTTGGGTAGTAATCCACGGAGCACACAATGACCTTGACTATGAGCAGCGCTGAGCTACTTCGCGATCAGGATTTCCAGGCACCTACGGCCCGAACAGCCGGACAGGGTGTTGAAGGCCTGGAAGAATTGACTGACCTTGAACGTTCGGATCGCTTGGCTCGAATGCGTGAGGGAACCCTTGGTTCAATCCACTCTTGGGAATTGGTCACTGCTGTTGACGGTCCTGGAACCCGCATGACGGTCTTCCTCAACGGCTGCCCGCTTCGCTGCTTGTACTGCCACAACCCAGATACTTTCCTCATGAAGGATGGCGCTCCCATTTCAGATGAGGAGCTTCTCAGTAGGATCCGCCGCTACCGCAGGGTTTTTAAAGCGACCAACGGTGGAATTACGCTTTCCGGTGGCGAGGTCCTCATGCAGCCCGCATTTGCCAAGCGAATTGTCCTGGGTACAAAAGCCATGGGGATCCACACCTGCATCGATACCTCCGGTTACCTTGGCGCTAACTGTGATGATGAGATGCTGGACAACCTTGATCTTGTCCTTCTGGACGTGAAGTCTGGCTTCCCCGAAACATACAAGGAAGTCACTGGCCGTGACCTCCAGCCGACCATCGATTTTGGTGATCGCATCGCCCAGCGCGGTGGTCCGACCAGAATCTGGATCCGCTTCGTCTTGGTTCCCGGTCTGACCGATGACCCGGAGAATATTCGTCGAGTCGGCGAGATCGTCTTGCGATGGAAGAACGTCATTGATCGAGTTGAGGTCCTTCCCTTCCACCAACTTGGTTCGGATAAGTGGAAGAGCTTGGGACTCGAATACAAGTTGGAAGACACGAAGCCACCCTCGCCCGAAGCAACAGACAAGGTTCGCGATTACTTCCGCACTCTAGGCTTCGAGGTCCACTGAGAAACCGCCGCTGACGAGCAAAAGTTTGCCGCCCCTAGAATCCATCCAGATTCAGGGGCGGCTACTTTGTTCTCACGATTGAGGTCAAAGTGCCTCATGCGTGTAGGTGCGCATCCAAGGCAGCGTGCGGATCTTCACCCTCATGCAGCTCCCTGATCACGCGAGCAGGATTACCCACGGCCAAGCTATAAGGCGGCAGAGAACGCGTGACAACCGATCCTGCTCCGACCACCGAGTCATGGCCAATTGTCACTCCCTGGCACACTGTTACCCCGCTTGCCAGCCACACATTATCTTCAATAGTGATGGGCTCAGCACTTTCCCATCCTGCCCGACGAGGCCCGTGTTCCAAGGGATGAACGGGAGTTAACAACTGACAATTCGGACCGATAAGAACGTCATTACCGATACGGATTTCGGCAACATCGAGAGCGGTCAAGCCATAGTTCACCCAGACGCCCTCGCCGATATGGATATTAAATCTGTAGTCAACGCGAAAAGGCGGACGAATTGTGACTCGCTCCCCCACGCTGCCGAGGATCTGCTGAAGAAGATAGTGGGCAATATCAGGGTCTTCTGGAAGTGCCTGCTCGTAGAGTTTCAACAGACGCTGCGAGCGCTGCGAAACCTCAGCCATTTTCGGGTGATCCCCGATATACCAATCCCCCGCGAGCATCCGCTCCCAGTTATTACGCTCATCGGCCTCGAAATTTCCATGCTGGTGCATCAGATATCCCAATTCCGCAATAGCGCAAGCAGAAGCTCCATCGAGTACCGATCCGAACGCGGATCCTCGGGATGCCACTGAACGCCAAGGATTCGACTATCGGGATCCTCAACGGCTTCAATCACGCCGTCACTGCTACGCGCACTCACCTGCAGCCCATCTCCAACCCGGTCAATACTCTGGTGATGCGCTGAACTTACCGTGAGCTCATGGCCAAAACCGGCACGAATCAGGACTGATGCTTCATCTATGACGACCTGGTGACGTGTAAAGCGCTGGTCGTCAAGAAGAGTCGGGCTCTCATGACCATCCATGTCTTGAATCAAGGTACCGCCATAAGCAACGTTAATTACCTGATGCCCGCGGCAAATTCCAAGAAGCGGAATATGGCGTGCACGGCACAACTGGACTAACGCGATTTGTCGCCGGTCACCTTCTGGCCAGTGCTGACCTTCTCTGGGGTAACCAGAATCCATGCCGTAAAACTCGGGAGCGACATCTGGTCCTCCCAAGATGATCACTGCATCGGTACCTTCAGCAAGCTGCTCGGGCGAGCGAGGATCGCTATCGGCAATATGCAGTCGCACATCCCAAGTAGCGACAGCAGTGCTGAGGACACTGCCCTGCAAGGCCTCCAGCAAGGCTTGTTCCCGAGAAGTGGCACGGTGGTCGGTCAGGGCACTGACCAAAAGGGTCGGGCGAGTCATCACGTTTCCTTGACGTCACTTAAGCCAGGGTGCCCATGGGATCCCATGCCGGCAAAACGATGGGCTCAGTATCCACTGCGGCAGCCAGGTCTTCAGGAAGTGCACTCTTTGGCACAACAACCTCGAAAACATTATCGGTGAACCATTGATCATCCATGGTGAAGAAGCCCGAATCTCCGGGCTCATCCCCCCAGGAATTCTCAACCCTCCACGCGCGCGGTTGTCCGGCCTCGTCAAGGTCTACCCCGGTAAAGAGCATCGCGTGGTCCATTGCTGATTCACCCGAGCGCACCCGCTCAAGCTTCGTCGAGCTGAAATCGACATCAAAAAGGCCGTCGTAGTCATGGATACCGGTCACAAAGAAACCGAGGCCTCGATCATAGGGCTGGGAGACATCGGCACCGAACCACACAGCCTCACCAGCTGCGATCTGTGCAGCCGCAATGCGCTTAATCTCTTCAACGGGGGCATTCAGGTAGCGAATCGGACGTCCACCGACGACATTGCCCAGGTGCTCGACAGTTTCCATCGACCCCTTCGGGTTTTCAGGACGGGGATCATCAACCAGACAGATGTACTCGCTCAGGTCCACACCCACGTGGCGCTCGTAGAACTCGTGAGGAGTGATCTCACCATCGCGATGGAAGTTCCCCTCATCATCACGCCACTGCCAGTTAAAGCGTACGGGCGGCTCTCCCAGGCAGACAACAAGAATCTTCCACACATCAGCCAAAATCTTGCGACGCTGAGTATCGACTTCCTCAGCGCTTGCACCGCCAGCAATGGCCTCGCGAAGACGAAGAGCACCAATGTGGAGCACTGCACGCAGACGCGCGTTCATGGGACGAGAATTGGTTGATGCCTCACTTTCAGGCATGACTTCCTTGGGCACCAAGCCATACTTCATATAGACCGAAACAGCCATATCCCACTGGCCACCATCACCCAAAACATCGCCCAGCAGGAACTGAACCAGACGACCGTCAACAGGCTCGTCCGAAGTAGCAATGATGTCCGTCAGGAACCAGTTGGCGCGTTCGAACTTATCCCAGAAGAATACGTAGCTCTGAGAGAACTCGAAGTTCTTGACCCCCAGGCTTTCGCGCGCCCGCGAGCGCAGGAAGTTCAACGAGGAAAAGAGCCAGCAGCGACCGGACTTCTTCTGAGAAGTTGCCTTCCAATCATCCAAGCGGTGTGAAACAGCTGTGGAAGTGTGCTGAATCTTTTCGCGGTTCAAAGAAGCGGCTTCAATTCCAACTTGGGTTGCGGCATTCCTGGCCAGCGCGACCTTGGCGCTTTCCTCTTCGCGCAACTGCATCAGGAGGTCATTGGAGATCTCAGGCATATTCTCGTCCTCTCATTTGACTAGTACTTTAAGCATCTTTGCTTCCTCCATACTACGCTCCTGAGGGGCATCTCCTTGTTTCTGTCCATGACCAAGGAAGGGCCTGAAGTCTTAGGGATAGGCGTTCTTTCCCACTTAGACTGAACTGGTTCAGTTTCCTCTGTACAAGCACAGTGAGGTGTTGCTATGAGTTTCCATGCATCTGGTCGCGAACTTTCGTGCGAGGCCGGGGACTATTCCCTGAGCGTCGTCACCGTTGGTGCTGGGATCTCTTCCTTGAAGTGGAAGGGACGAAACCTCGTTCTTCCTCATAAGGTGACCGAAGTTGCACCCGGCTGGTCTGGAAAAATGCTCCTTCCTTGGCCTAATCGCATTGCCGATGGACGTTATTCGTGGAATGACAGGGAATACATGCTGCCCATCAATGACCGTGGGACTGGCACGGCGCTGCATGGACTTGCAGGGTGGGTTCCGTGGGAGATCGTTGACGCTACGGCATCTCACGTGAGATTAGAAACCTTTATTGCAGCTCAAGAGTCCTATCCCTGGCCTCTCACAGCACGCCTCGATCTACGTTTAGATCCAGAAAGCGGCCTAAATATTGAGCTGTCGGCAAAGAACTTAGGGGATTCTCCCGCGCCCTATGGGGCTTCTCTTCACCCCTATCTTCTGGGCGGCACCACAGCTGATGACTCGATACTGAGCCTGCCCGCCTCGCACATCGTCGATACCGACGAGAATCTATTGCCAACGGGAATCAACCCCGTCAGCGCTGCATACGACTTCCGCATCCCCCGCATGATTGACGATCTTTTCATCGACCACTGTTACGGCGGCCTTCAAGGGAATTGGGAAGTACGCGTGACGAATGCGCAGGGTGAAGGCGCAGCTTTGGCTTCCAATACCCCGTGGGTTCAAATCCATACAGCGGATGCCCTTGGCCGTCCAGGCCTCGCGGTTGAACCAATGACTTGCCCACCCGATGCCTTTAATTCGGGAATTGATCTGGTCTCTTTGGCCCCTGGCCAACGTCACCGCCTGTCTGTGTCCATCCGCGGACTGTAAGAGAGCATGTAATACTGAAGCGGTGTTGAGCTTTCAGGATGCGATTACTCGGGCTAGTGATTTGCCTGTTTCTCGGCTGCTTCCTGATTTTCTACGCTCATGCAGCTCAGGCAGCGTATCAATTATTTCCGCCAGCGCTGGTAGCGGAAAGACGACTCTTATTCCCCTTGCCTGTGCAGAGCTTCTTGAGCCCAGACAACGAATCCTTGTCTGCTCGCCGCGGCGCGTGAGTGCACGTTCCTGTGCTCGCCGCTTGGCCCAGCTATTGGATGACCGCGTGGGCCACCTCGTAGGGTTTAGTGTCCGCGGCCAAAGCGAGCGAAGCACGTCAACACGCATCGAATTTGTTACCCCCGGTGTCTTGACCCGAATGATTCACTCTGACCCAGAATTGCAGGGAATCGGTTGTGTCATTCTCGACGAGTTTCATGAACGGGCGGTCGATAGTGATCTTGCATGTGCCTTCCTGAGCGATATTCGCGAGGTTCTCCGCGAAGACCTTCGCCTGGTCATCATGTCTGCGACCGTCGATATTGACGCCCTTCGCAGCCTTCTAGCTGATTTTTCGCCTCAGGTTTTTGAGCTTAATCAAGAGCTTTATCCAGTTGATATTGTCTGGAAAACGCCGCCGCGCGGTGTCGACTATTTCCAGGGCGAGAGGGTGAGTATTCCTTTCCTCCGTCATATCGCTGTACTTGCTGTGCGGGCAATGGAACGTTATCCCGGAGACGCACTTGTATTTGTTCCAGGCATGCGTGAAATCTCCAAGGTATGCGAATTCCTTGAGGGAGTGGACGCGCGGGTCATTGCGCTTCACGGCCAACTGTCTCCATCCCAGCAGGATGAGATTTTTTCTCCTTCTCCTTCACGACGAATCATCGTTTCGTCCTCTATTGCAGAAAGTGCACTTACGGTCCCGGGAGTCCAGATCGTCATTGATTCAACATTGAGCAGGCATACGCGCTTTTCCCCCGCTCGCGAGGCCACTTCACTGGTCACGGTACCTTCGCCTCGTTCTTCTATGGTTCAGCGCGCGGGGCGAGCCGGACGCCTCGGTCCTGGAGTGTGCATTCGCGCTATGGAGTCCTCGGAATGGGCAATGCGTCCGCCCCATCCCTCCCCCGAAATCACAATCTGTGACCCCGTTGCGCCTTTGCTGTCTGTGGCGTGCTGGTCGCGCGCAGACTTCTCCTCCGTCCGCCTTCTTGATTCCCCCAGCCGAGGCCTCGAGGAGTATGCGCGTTCCTCCCTTGAAGCTTTGGGTGCGATTGACGAGGCCGGGCAGGCGCTACCCCATGGACTTTCACTTGCGCTCTCCCCGGTGGACCCTCGCGTTGCACACGCACTCAGCACTCTTGAGGATGAGATTCCACGAGAAATTGCGGCGCTTTGTGCAGCTGTGCTCTCTGAAGATTTACGTCCAAAGGGAGGCGACTTACTGAGCTGTCTATATTCGCTTCCGCTAGGCGGTGTTCAAGCTGCCCGCATTGAAGAAACTGCCGCGCGTATGTGCCAATCTCCCCGCCCTATCTGGGATACACACTCACGTGCGAAGGTCGCAGCTGCTATGGCAGATTTTGTCTCTCGCGCTTTTCCGCTTCGTCTTGCACGTCAACGTGAAGGAAGTAACCGATATCTTCTTGTTTCTGGCGTAGGCGCATCGCTTCTACAAGCTTCCGCTTTAGAGGGAAGCACCTGGCTTGCGATAGCCGATCTGCAGTCAACCACCGGTGATGGAATCATTCGTTCGGCGCTCCCTCTTGACCAAGACACTGCCTGCACGGCTGCGTCCCATCTTCATAAATCTGTTTCGCGCCTGACGCTTGATCAGGGTCGAATCCTTGCAGTGATCGAGGAAAAACTCGGGGCTGTGACCTTGCGCAGTACCCGCGATCTCAATCCTGATCGAGAGGCAGTGCGCTCCTTTGCTCTCGCGGAGTTGGCAAAGATGAGCGTTGCAGATCTACCGTGGAGCCAGAGCGCATCACAGCTACGACTGAGAATTCTCAAATGCCAAGAGTTTCTTGGAGATCCCTGGCCTCTTGTTGATGACGAACACTTCATCATTTCCTGCGGGCAATTTTTGGCAGATCAGTGGAGTGACGGCCGTCCTCTAGCACAGCTGTCCCTTGATGAGGCTCTGACATCCCTCTTGGTCTGGCCATTGAATAGGGACCTTGAGCGTCAAGCACCAACACAGATCACAATCCCAACCGGCGCCGAGCGGCGCGTGGAATGGGATCACGAGGGGGCACGTGTTTCCCTGCGTGTTCAAGAAGCATTTGGCTGGACGGATTCTCCCCGCTTCATCGATGGCCGACTTCCGCTGCGCATCGAACTCACAGATCCCGCAGGACGTCCTGTGGCCATTACCAGCGATCTTGAGTCCTTCTGGAAAGGTCCCTACCAACAGGTTCGATCTGAGCTTCGAGGCCGCTATACCAAACATCATTGGCCTGAAGACCCCTTCTCCGTTGCTCCGACAGCGCGAACGAAGCGCGCGTCGACGAGATAAAAGTGAAGCGCCTCACCATCAGCTTTTCGTTGGAATGATGTTGTTTCAGCCTTCGTTCTAGGAGGTAAGAAGGATCGCTCCACTCAGTAAAGGAGACACCGTGGAGAACTTTGACCTCATTGTTGTTGGAGGCGGGAAGGCCGGAAAGTCACTGGCGATGAATCGCGCCAAAAAAGGCTGGAAGGTTGCCCTGATCGAACGACAGTTTATCGGTGGCACCTGCATTAACGTGGCGTGTATCCCCACCAAATCTTTGGTCGCTGCAGCTCGCCGCATGGAAGATACTCGCACGGATGCCACCTTTGGTATCGAGGGTACCGCTGGCGCTTACATCAACGTAGAAAAGCTGCGCGCACACAAGGAAGGTATCGTCTCGGCAATGGTTGCCGCACACGAGAAATTCTTCGCTGCGCCAGGAATCGATTTCATGCGTGGAAGCGCTCGTCTTTTGGACGCGCACAGCGTTGAAGTCAAGCTTGAAGATGGAACGCTCCGCCAGCTCCACTCCGAGCGCGTCCTGCTCAATCTGGGAACCAGCCCCGCGCATCCTCCAATTCCTGGACTTTGGGAAGCTGGAGCATGGGATAGCGAAGATATCCTGCGCGTGGAAGAAATCCCCTCATCCCTTGTCATCATTGGCGGCGGATACATCGGTATCGAATTTGCATCCATGATGACAAGCTTCGGATCGAAGGTAACGGTTGTTGCTTCCGGCCCCCATATCCTTGACCGTGAAGATCCCGATATCGCAGCAATCTACGAAAAGAGCTTGCAGGATAGAGGCGTCACGATCCTCACCGATGTTCTCGCAAAGTCCGGCTCAAAGCAGGACGGTGTGATCACCGTCGAGCTTTCTGATGGCAGTAGCGTGAGTGCAGAAAAGGTACTGGTTGCTGCAGGTCGTATCCCCAACACAAAGGGAATTGGTCTTGAAGAAGCTGGAGTAACGCTCGATCAACGAGGCTTCATTAGCGTCGACGATCATCTGCGCACCAATCTCGATGGCGTCTGGGCTGCAGGCGACTGCGCAGGTACGCCCATGTTCACCCACGCCTCGTGGAACGACTACCGGATTATCCGCGAACAGATGGACGGGGTCTCCTTGGATGATCCGCGGACTTCAAAGGCCGGACGCCTCATCCCTTGGGCGCTCTTTGCTGAACCGGAGCTTGGACGTATCGGATTGAACGAAACCCAAGCAAAAGAACAGGGACTGGATGTCCTTGTCGCTTCGATCGATACTGCGGCAATTCCACGAGCAAAGACCATGCGCGATACGACCGGTAAGTGGAAGGCAATCGTTGACGCGAAGACCCACACAATTTTGGGTGCAACGCTCGTCGGTCCTCAGTCCGGTGAAGTCATCACCGCCGTTCAGGTAGCTATTGCCGCGGGGATGACCTACGAGCAGCTCCGCATGCTCCCCATCGCCCACCCGACAATGGGAGAAGGACTCAATATCCTCTTTGATTCTCTTGCCTAAGCTGGACGCAAGCTCTGCGGAGCATCTGCGATCCATTTAAAGGTCGAAACGGGTTGGCCCCGCAGTTTCGGATGAAACTGCGGGGCCAACTGCGTCTATCTGACTGAGCTCACATACGTTCGGGAGCTTCAACGCCAAGAAGGTCCAGACCGCTACGCAGGACCTGCGTCACCGCATCATTGAGCCACAGGCGTGCAACATGGCCTTCATCGACCGGATCGTCTCCACGAGGAGTAACGCGGCACTGGCCATACCATGTGTGGTAGGCGGCTGCGAGCTGCTCCAGGTAGCGAGCAACACGGTGAGGCTCACGTAGATCCGCAGCTTGTGCGACTTGGGCGGGGAACTGCGCAAGAACGCCCAGAAGATCGCTATCGGCCTGAGTATCCAGTGCTGCAGGGTTGAAACCAGCATCGCGCGTGACACCGTGCTCAGCTGCATTTCGCGCAACGTTGCGAGTACGAGCATGCGCGTACTGAACGTAGTAGACCGGGTTTTCGTTCGTGCGCGATCCCAATAGATCCAAATCAATATCCAAATTGGAATCCATGGATACTCGAACCAGCGCGTAACGGGCAGCATCCACACCAACGGCATCGACCAAGTCGTCAAGGGTAACGATGGTTCCAGCGCGCTTGGACATACGGACCGGCACGCCATCCTTCACCAGGTTCACCATTTGGCCGATGAGAATCTGCATGTTGACACCGGGCTTGTCGCCAAATGCTTCACACATCGCCATCATTCGGCCAATGTAGCCGTGGTGATCTGCACCCAGTAGGTAGATGGCAACATCGGCACCACGGCGGCGCTTATCAAGGTAGTAGGCGACGTCACCGGCGAAGTACGCTGCTTGGCCGTCGGACTTAATCAGAACACGGTCCTTGTCATCGCCGTAAGAGGTCGTTCGCAGCCACACGGCTCCATCCTGGTCAAAGACCTCACCGCGCTGACGCAAAGTTTCAATTGCAGCGTCAACAGCTCCCGAATTGTGAAGCGAATCTTCGTGGAAGAAAACGTCAAATTCAGAGCGGAAATCACGCAGGCGCTGCTTGATTTCATCGAACATCAGCTCGACGCCACGTGCACGGAATGCCTCAACAGCTTCTTCTTCGGGAAGAGTCACCGGATCGGGCTCCCCTGCTGCGACAGCGTCTTCACGCACCTGCGCTGCAATATCGGCAATGTACTGGCCGCCGTAACCATCTTCGGGTGCCTCATGGCCCATCGCGCGCGCATAGAGAGAACGCGCGAAACGATCGATCTGCGAACCGTGATCATTGAAGTAGTACTCGCGGGTCACCTTCGCACCCGATGCCTTCATCAGGCGAGCAAGGGAGTCTCCCACGGCCGCCCAGCGTGCACCACCCAGGTGAACAGGACCCGTGGGGTTGGCGGAGACATACTCCAAGTTAATGTGCAGCCCCTTCATGGATTCACCACGGCCAAAAGCTCCACCGGCCTCGACAATGGTGCGGGCAAGCTCGCCTGCAGAGGCAGCGGCAAGACGAATATTAATGAAGCCGGGACCAGCGATTTCGGCGCTGTCAATGCCCTCGAGTTCATTGAGGTCATTGACGAGGACCTGCGCAAAGTCACGCGGGTTCATTCCCGCTTTCTTTGCCAATTGCATGGCAATATTGCTGGCCCAGTCGCCATGGTCACGGTTACGAGGCCTCTCGACCTTCACCGTCTCGGGAAGGTCTGCGGGCTCGAGAGCCAAGTTGCCCTGCTTGATCTCAGCAAGCAAAAGGTCGTGGATATGAGATGCAAGTTCTTCTGGAGTCACCATTTAAGGGTAATCGTTTCGATTGCTCCCATGCCACACTGAAACTCTGTGACACCTCACAAAATCTGGAGTAAAGTTCGGTTATACGAAGATTTTGATCTGTGGAGATAGAACAATGAGTGGTCACCGGCTCAAGCAGCATCGACTATTTGCCTTGATGGGTCCGGCATTTATTGCAGCAATTGCCTATGTGGACCCAGGTAATGTGGCTGCGAATATCACCGCAGGTGCCCGCTACGGATATCTATTGGTATGGGTGCTTGTTCTTTCGAACCTCTCAGCCATGCTCATCCAATACCTCTCAGCAAAATTGGGCATTGTCACTGGAAAATCACTCCCCGCACTCCTTGGTGAACGCCTTCGTCCTCACAATCGAATTCTCTTCTGGATCCAAGCGGAAGTCGTCGCAGCTGCAACCGACCTCGCTGAGGTTATTGGCGGAGCAATCGCCCTCAACCTCCTCTTCGGTATTCCCCTTCTGTGGTCCGGCGTCATCATTGGCGGCGCATCGATCGTTATCCTGCTCTTCCAAGGACACCGTCAGAATATTTTTGAAGCAGTCATCATCGGGATGCTTGTCGTTATTACAGCAGGATTCTTAGCGGGGCTTTTCTTCGCGCCCCCTCAGTGGTCTGAAGTCGCAGGCGGCCTGATTCCCCGATTTAAGGGCACTGACTCGATCTTGGTCGCAGCCTCGATGCTCGGCGCAACTGTCATGCCGCACGCAATTTACCTGCACTCTTCCTTGGTCAACGACCATCACACAGATCCCGAAATTGAACGACCCCACAAGCGTGCACTTCTTCGCGCAACTCGTCACGATATCTTGTGGGCACTGAGCATTGCCGGAATCGTCAATATTGGCCTACTGCTTCTTGCTGCTTCGGCCTTGTCTGGAGTCGAAGGAACCGACACCATCGAAGGTGCCTACCACGCGATCGCAAATGCCTTGGGAAGCACCGTCTCCACCATCTTCGCTCTTGGCCTGCTGGCCTCAGGCTTGGCATCGACCTCGGTGGGCGCCTACGCGGGTTCAGAAATCATGAACGGTCTTCTCCACGTGAACGTCCCGCTGTTGGCACGCCGCTTGGTAACGATCATTCCGGCCCTGATCATCTTGGGAATGGGAGCAGAACCAACATGGGCATTGGTGCTCTCGCAGGTCGCTCTTTCCTTTGGCATCCCCTTTGCCATTGTGCCGCTCATGTATTTGACGCGAAACAAGAAGCTCATGGGTGAATATGTGAATAAGCCGCTGACAATCGCAGTGGCATCTGTGATTGCAGCGGCAATTATTCTTCTCAATATTCTGTTGGTCTATCTGACCGTTACCGGTCAAAGCTAAGCGAGAGCACCCAACCGAGTATTAGTACGCATCCATCACTGCGATGCGACGCTTGTGACGCTCATCCTCGCTAAAAGGCGTTTCCAAGAAGGTCAAAACAAAGCGGGTGGCATCTTCCTTCGAGTGCTGACGAGCCCCGACGGCAATAACATTCGCATTGTTGTGTTCACGGGCAAGCACGGCGATGTCTTCGTTCCACACCAGTGCCGCACGTGCACCCTTGACCAAGTTGGCAGCCATCTGCTCGCCATTTCCTGAACCACCAATAACTACACCCAAAGAGCCGGGATCTGAAACGACGCCTTCAGCGGCTTCGATACACATCTGCGGGTAGTCATCATTGGGATCATAGGTTGTTGCACCGTGATCGATAACCTCATATCCCGAATCACGAAGGACCTTCACCAGGTGTTCTTTAAGTTCGAATCCGGCATGATCAGTTGCAATATGGACGCGCATGTAAACTTCCATTCACGTTGAAGAGAGGGAACCCCTTCATGATACGGCCTGATTCGGGGATCTACTAGCGTTTGAGCTCGGGCTAAAGACTGATAAACTGAGGCGGTTGCCCCGATAGCTCAGTGGATAGAGCGTTCGCCTCCGGAGCGAAAGGTCGCAGGTTCGAATCCTGTTCGGGGCACTTTTCGCGCCACAATGATGGAACGCACCAAGAGCACCGCAAACCACGCACCAAAAAGCAAGGCATCAACGCGAGGCGACAAAAGAGTCGCACACCATGCTCCAAAAGGAACTGCGCACACAGCCGTGCAGCCAACGATCAATGCGGGGCCAAGGCGGACAAGGCCTCGTCGATAATTCGTTACTGTTCCGCTGAGCGCACCCGGAAGCATCACGACCATCGATACTCCACGAGCACCTAGGTCAGACATACCCAGAAGGGTCAGTCCGGGTACTGCGACCGCTCCCCCGCCAATTCCCAACAAACCGGCAAGAAAACCACACAAACATCCCAGCAGGAACAACGCTATTCCCACCGCGAAAGTCATGGTGAGAATCCCTTCGCGAGCGGGAACATACACAACCTGTATGACAATCAATGTCACGATGAATGCGACGAATCCCCAGCGCAAGACGACCTCAGACAGTCGCGCAAGCATCCACGTTCCCACTTGTACACCGATCAACATACCCACGGTTATCAAAAGCGCAGGGATCCACGCGATTCTGCCGACCGAGGCATAGGAGATCACCCCAGAAATGCAGGTTGGAACAATGGCTAGCAAACTTGAGGCCGAGGCCTCGCGCTGAGAATAGCCAACTGCCATGAGCGCGGGAATAATGACGGTTCCTCCACCAATTCCAAATAAACCCGAGAGTGAGCCCGCAAATAAACCGGCAGCAACCAGTAGCACGATATCGCGCAGACGCTGGGACATTGAACCTCCTCGACAAATTCCATCATAGGCGTGCCGATCGCATAGGAAGATATAGATGCCCCATGCAGCGCCATAGCCTAGGATGAGTGAGGCAGTGTGCCAACCAGATTCACCGTCAAGGAGTTCTTGTGGAATACCCGTTGTGGTCTCTACTTCCCTTTGTCGCAATGCTCGCATCTATCGCGGTTTTGCCACTTATTCCTGCCACCTCACACTGGTGGGAGCGTAATTCCTCTCAGCTCACCGTCGCACTGGTCTTGGCAGTTCCGACGACGCTGTGGATGTTCTGGAAGGCCGGAAGCGGCCCACTGATTGATACGGGGATTGAATACTTCCAATTCATCTGCCTGCTGCTCTCGCTCTACGTGGTCTCGGGTGGTATTCACCTCGCGGGCGATATTCGGGCAACCCCGCGGAACAATACGATTTTCCTGGCAATTGGCGGCCTCCTGGCATCCTTCATTGGAACAACCGGCGCAGCAATGCTGTTGATCCGCCCCCTACTTGCCACCAACCGCGAGCGCACCAACAAGGTCCACACCGTTCTCTTCACGATCTTCATCGTCGCTAACTGCGGCGGCCTACTCACTCCGCTTGGTGACCCGCCGCTCTTCCTTGGTTTCCTCAATGGCGTTCCCTTCACGTGGACGCTGAACCTGTGGAAGGAGTGGGCATTCGTCCTTGGAATCCTTCTCCTCTCCTACTACTCGCTTGATCGCTTGTACTATGCGTCGGAGCCCAAGCTGGCTATCGAAGAGGACAACGAGGACATCGAACCGCTGCGCCTACACGGTGCAGTTAATCTTCTGTTCTTCGCAGCGATCATCTGCTCCGTTGCTTTCCTTCCCTCTTGGGATGCCGAGGCCATCATCGAAGGCCACGCGCATGGCACCGAGTTGGTTCCGTGGCGCGAAATCGTCATGCTTATCGCCGCCGGGCTGTCACTGACGATCGGCAATAAGAAGGTCCGCTACGAAGAAAATGCTTTCCAGTGGTCCCCCATTGCCGAAGTTGCCGCACTCTTCATCGGGATCTTTGCGACCATGGCACCCGCGTTGCGCGTTCTCGAAGAAGTTGCCCCTTCTCTTCCCCTCAACCGCGGAACTTTCTTCGTCTTCACCGGGTCCTTGTCCTCGATCTTGGACAATGCTCCGACCTACATGACCTTCTTTGGAATGGCAAAGACCTTGGGCGGAGATGGAACGCTCATTGCCGGAGTTCCCGAGGCCTATCTGATCCCGATCTCCTTGGGCGCAGTTTTATGCGGCGCTATCACGTACATTGGCAATGGTCCGAACTTCATGGTCAAGTCCGTGGCCGAGGCCGACGGCGTCGAAATGCCCAGTTTCGGTCGTTACATTGTGGATTCATTCATGTTGCTTGTTCCCGAGCTTGCAGCAATGGCGATGATCTTTATTGGCAGCGGCTGGGTCCGCATCGCAGGTATCGCAGTGGCCGTCGTATTGGTGGGGATTTCATTCTGGCGAATCGCACGCGCTCGCACCATCGAATTGGCAACCCGCACCCAGGGCATTGATGCCTAATCGGTTTAGGCAACACCGTCATAGACAAGTTTGTGGGAGGCACCTCAGGTGCCTCCCAGAAACTTTATACTTCCCTATCGGCATCTATTGGGCATTTGCCGGTGCAATTGGATGCCACTGGCCTCGTTCTTCAAGAACCTTGCGAGCCTTTGTTGGATAGTCCGTGATGATTCCATCAACGCCAAGATCCAACAGCCGATGCATCTGTTCTTCCTCGTTGACGGTCCAGACGTGTACGGCACAGCCCAAGGCATGTGCAGTGGCAACAAAGCGGCGATCGACGACTCGGATCGCCCCCATCTTCTCAGGAACCTGAACCGCCCATACCCCTTCAAGAGGACCCGGGACAAGAAGACGTCTGGCCGGCTGAGCGAGCTGTGAAGCCGCAACAAGACGAGTAACCGCACCAACGCCCACAGATGTGACCAGACCCGGCTCCAAACGACGCAGGCGACGCAGCCGCGATTCATCAAAGGAAGCGACTAAGACACGTCCAAGCGCATCATGTTCGTGAATAACTTCAAGCAAAGGAAGCGCAACTTCCTCACTCTTTGCGTCGATATTGAAATACATGTCGGGGAACTCATCCAAGGCCTCGGCCAAGCGGATCATCCGCCCACCATCAACACCGCGCAATTCACGCAGCTCACTCCAGGTCATTTCACGGATTTTGCCGCTTGCTGGATACGTGCGATCGACCTGGGGATCATGGTTTAGAACAACCTGACCATCGGCGCTTAAATGCGCGTCAGTTTCAACGTGGTAGACCTGAATATTACGTAGCGCCTCAAAAGCTTCTGGAGTGTTCTCAGGTCCTTCTGCTCCCCCGCCTCGATGCGCAAGAATAATCGGTCCATCGCCCACAACCCGATACATGCTTAGCACTCCTTACCGATGTGGACCGCTTTATGGTCCGCCATCCATACCTCCGGATCAACCGGTTGATCCGAAGAATTATGAATCTCAAAGTGAAGGTGAGGTCCAGTCGACCAGCCATTTGATCCAACGGCTCCAATTTGTTCTCCAGCTGAAACCTGTTGACCAACCTTGACTTTAATATCCTTCATGTACTGATGAAGGTAAGCAGAATAGAACACGCTTCCATCACTGGCAGTGTGACGAATCGTCACAAGAGCTCCAGAACGAGAATTCTCAGAAACCTCCGTCACCTGTCCAGCAAATACCGCGTGAATTGGCGTGCCAAGCGGGGCAGCCATATCAACGCCTTCATGCATGAGCATGGTTCCCGAGACGGGTGAAATTCGCATCGAGAAAGGCGAAGTGATTTGGTAGGTCCCCTCTTGAAGAGGCCAGTAGATCGTATCCGCCTTCGTCAAAGTACGCGTACCATCAGCCGCACCGCCCCCATCACCGACGCACTGCACCATGAGCGGCGAACGCACCCGCGATCGCGAGGCGGCATCGACCTGCGCATTGAGGCCGGAAGAAAGCGAAACGGCCGCAGAATCAGAGGCCCACGATTGCGAACCAATTGCTGCGCCAAACTGACGCGAAGGAATAGAAATTGAAACGTCGGGGCGAAGAAAACCACTGAGCGGAACCGCGATGGTCATCGCTCCTAAAGCAAGAAGAACACTGGAACGTACAAGAAGGCGACCAGCTCTACCGCGCTTTTGTCCCAGAGTTTCAGCGGGAAGAACCTGGGCAGCATCAACTTGCGCACGCTGTGCGCGCTCGTGGGCGCGCTGGCGTCGCGTGGGTAAGTTCGGTGCTGGTGTCGTCATAACTTTTTAATCATCCCAAATATTTTTAGCTCACGCAGGTACTTGTGTCCTAGCGCTCATGCTTGGCGATGAGCCCCCGGAAGCGAATCGCGTTGAAGTGCATCGCGGACCTCGCCGACAAGACGCTCAAGAATATCTTCAAGGAAGAGCACTCCTTGAACGTTTCCGTCCTTCCCAATCACCTCTGCGAGGTGGGCGCCCGCGCGCTGCATATGGCGCAGAGCATCTTCGACCTCAGCTTCCATAGAGACCGCTTCCATCTTGCGGATTCTCCATGAAGTGACGGGTTCGAATCGCTCGGTGCCCTCGGCATACAAGACGTCCTTGAGATGAATGTATCCACTCAGCACTCCGGATTCGTCAGCAACGGGGAATCGCGAGAAACCGGTACGCGCGACTTCCTTCTCAACGTCCTCGGGAGTGCACTCAGCACTTAAGATCACCAATTCGCTCAGTGGAACCATGACATCAGAGGCGTTCTCAGTAGAAAACTCTAGGGTTCCAGAGAGCAAGCCCAGATCATCATCAATCATTCCCTCTTGCTGAGAATGCTCAACAATGGTCGCCATCTCTTCGATGGTGAAGGTCGCAGAAATCTCTGACTGTGGTTCGACTCCCGCTATGCGTAAGAACCAGTTGGCCAGGTGATCCATTGCGTGAATGATCGGTCGGATGACGTGGCCGATATTGACCAGAATCGGTGCAAGGACAAGAAGAAGACGCTGAGGATTTGCAATTGAGAGGTTCTTTGGAACCATTTCGCCGAAGACGACGTGGAGGAACAGCACTAAGACCAAAGAGAAAGTGAAGCCAACAACGTGCACCCACGAATGCGGCAGCCCCCATTTTTCCATCGGTCCCTCAACCATTGCGGCAAAAGTTGGTTCAGCAACCACGCCCAAGGAGGTAGAAGCTACGGTCACGCCCAACTGACAGATTGCCAGCATCAAGGACACGTGTTCTAAGGCAAAGAGCGCATAACGCGATCCTCGAACTCCCTCTTCCACCAAAGGTTCAATCTGAGAGCGCCTCGAGGAGGTCGTTGCAAATTCGCCTGCGACGAAGAAGGCATTCATCGCGAGTAAAAGGACGGTGAGGACTAAAGCAAGGGTGCTATTCACAGGAGCACCTCACCTTCGGCCTCGTGAACGGGCGGAACAACGCTCACCTGCATGACGCGCCTGCCCATCATCTGAATGACCTCGAGGCGCACGCCAGCAACTTCGCATCGATCTCCAACCTGTGGGATCGTTCCGAGCTCAGTCATAATCAGGCCTGCAAGAGTGTCGTAGGGCCCATCATCAGGAAGGAAAATTTTAATCTTCTGCGCGAGTTCATCAATACGCAGACGCCCCGGTACAAGGTAGGACCCATCGGGGCGAGGACGAATACCTAGGCGACGCTGATCGTGCTCATCAGCGACATCGCCAACGATCTCCTCGACGACGTCTTCAAGGGTGACAATTCCAGAGACACCGCCGTATTCATCAACGACCACTGCCATCTGCAAACCTTCTTCACGCAGCTGAATCAAAAGGGTCGCCAGATCCAAGGTCTCAGGGACGCGTGGGGCATCAGCTAAGAGCGAGGATGAGAGGACGGGAACCTCATCGCGCTTTTCATAGGGAACCGCAACGGCCCTGCGCAACGAGACAAAACCAATGATGTCGTCACGATCCTCGCCAATCACGGGGAAACGAGAGTGCCCTGTTTCGTGCGCGGCACGGACGACATCAGAGGCAAAGGCATCATCGGGAATCGTGTGAAGAAGCCCGCGATCGGTCATGACATCCACAGCGGTGAGTTCAGTGATGCGGATGGAATTCGTAAATAGCGAGGCCGTCGAGGTATCCAATGTCCCTTCTTGGGCCGAGTGGCGAACCATCGCAGCTAATTCTGATGCCGATCGTGCAGATGAAAGCTCTTCTTGGGGCTCTACTCCCAAAAGACGCAATATCCCATTCGCGGAGGAATTCAGGACAACGATCACCGGCTTGAAAATCACGGTGAAGACCGTATTGAAGGGGACGATACGCCCCGCAGTCTTCAGGGGATGGGCCAGCGCCAAGTTTTTTGGAACAAGCTCACCAAAAACCATGGACATAACATTGATGATGACCGCTGCGACACCCACTCCAACCGCTGAAGAAATAGCAGTGGATAGCCCGAGGCCGACGCCAGCCTTGGTGAGGAGATTCGCGAGCGCTGATTGGGTGGTATACCCCAAGAGAATCGTTGTTAAGGTGATGCCAACCTGCGAGCCCGAAAGTTGAGTCGAGAGGTTCTTAATGGCCTGTCCCACCTGGCGCGCCCGGGCGTCACCCGCAGCTGCACGACTTTCAACGACGGCCTGATCAAGGGCGACAAGAGAAAATTCTGCGGAAACAAAGATGAAGGTACCCGCGGTGAGGATCACTCCTAAAAGGAGCATTGCGATATCAAGAAGCACGCTGGCCTCCCACCATTTGGTGGTGAACACACGTCAAACTTTGGTCAGGGCAACAACTGTCACTATCCATGGTTCTTCCAGTCTATCTGGACTCACCCATCTTCGAAGTGTGAGAAAGGCCCACGTAGGAAAGGGCATTCTGGACGTGAGGGCCTAAAATAATGTCAAGACTCACATGGCCGTGTTCAGGGAAAAGGATGGTGTAACGGTGGCGGATTCCCCACGTTCACACGAATGGGTTCAACAAATGCGTCAGCAGTGGTTGACCGATCCACTCAGTGTCGATGCGTCTTGGCGCGCCTATTTTGAGGGCGATACCGTCCCGGCACAGCTCCATCGAAGCCAAGCTCCTCTCCCGACTCAGCCCACAGCGGTCGTCAGTGCCGAGGCCGCATTGGCCGCTGATGAGGATAACCCGGCAACAGAGCAGCCGGAGGTTTCGGTGACCCGTTCCGATCTTCCTCCCGCTCCTCCGGCCCAATCCGCCGAGGCCTCGTCACCCTACGCGCGTATTCATCGCACTTCCCCGATTGCCTCGTCTTTGTCAGAGCAGGGGGAAACCCAAGATGAGCTCCATGTGTTGAAGGGCATCGCTCGCGCAACGGCTCGCAACATGGATGAGTCACTCACCATCCCAACAGCAACTTCTCAACGTCAGATTGCGGCAAAGATCCTCATTGAGAATCGATCAGTTATCAATGCCCACCTCGCACGCACGGTTGGTGGCAAGGTTTCATTTACCCACCTCATCGGCTACGCGATTGTCGAGGCGCTCTGCGAAATGCCGCAGATGAATGTCCGCTACTCGCTGAGCGATGGCAAGCCGGCTATCGACGAGCGTGCACACGTCGGTTTTGGACTGGCGATCGATATCCAGCACGCGGGTGAACGCCGACTTGTTGTCCCCGTCATTCATGATGCCGATACCCTCACCTTCACCGGTTTCGTCGAGGCCTATCAGGACATCATTTCACGCGCGAAAGCTGGCTCACTCAGCGCTGAAGACTACCAGGGCGCGACGGTCACGCTCACAAACCCCGGAACCATTGGAACAACAACTTCCGTTCCGCGTCTGATGAATGGTCAAGGTGCCATCATCGGCGTAGGCGCAATGGATTACCCCGCGGAATTTGCTGGAGTTTCTCCGCGCAAACTCGCCCTTTTGGGCATTGGCAAGACGATGTTCGTCTCCTCGACCTACGACCATCGCGTGATCCAGGGCGCTGCTTCTGGTGACTTCTTGCGTCTCCTTGATCTCAAGCTCAGCGGACGCGACGGTTTCTACGATCGCGTGTTTACAGCGCTTCATATCCCAGTTCCTCCCTACGCGTGGGAAGCAGACTTCGAATACGATCTGGAGCGCGAAAAGGGCAAGCCCGCTCGTATTGCGGAGCTCATTCAGGCCTACCGTTCACGAGGCCATTTGGCAGCAGATACCGATCCCCTGGCTTATCGCGTCCGCCGCCACCCCGATTTGAACCTTTCAACCTACGGCTTGACTGTGTGGGACTTGGATCGTTCATTCCCCACGGGTGGCTTCGGTGGAAGCGAGCAGATGCTACTTCGCGATCTGCTTGCCCGCCTGCACGATACCTATATTCGTTCTATCGGTATCGAATACATGCACATTCAGGACCCGAACCAGCGACAGTGGGTCCAAGAACGCATTGAAGGCCCCTTTGAAGCACCTTCCTCTAAGGAACAGCGCCGCATTCTTTCAACGCTCATTCACGCCGAGGCTTTCGAAGAATTCCTGCAGACAAAGTACCTGGGCCAGAAGCGTTTCTCTCTGGAAGGCGGGGAATCACTGATCCCGCTTTTGGACGAGATTTTGAATAAGGCCGCACACCGCGGGATCCACGAGGTTGCCATTGCGATGGCGCACCGCGGACGCCTGAATGTTCTGGCAAACCTTGCCGGAAAGAGCTATGCCCAGATTTTCTCCGAGTTCGAAGGAAATCAGGATCCTCGCACTGTCCAAGGCTCTGGTGACGTTAAGTATCACCTGGGTACCGAAGGCGTTTATTCCTCTGAAGACGGCGTCGCAACGAAGATTTCTCTTGCGGCAAATCCTTCGCATCTCGAGGCCGCTGACGGTGTCCTTGAGGGCATTGTTCGCGCGAAGCAAGATGTCCTGGGTGATCCTGATTTCCCCGTGGTTCCACTACTCATTCACGGTGATGCTGCCTTCATTGGCCAGGGTGTCGTTCAAGAGACTCTGAATATGTCTCAGCTGACCGGCTACCGCACTGGCGGAACCATTCACATCATCGTGAACAACCAGATTGGCTTTACAACCGGTCCAGCTTCGGGTCGTTCAACGCGCTACCCAACCGATTTGGCCAAGGGCCTGCAGGTCCCGATCTTCCACGTCAATGGTGATGATCCCGAGGCCGTTGTCCGCGTGGCTGCATTGGCTTTGGATTTCCGCGAGGCTTTCCACAAGGATGTCATCATCGACATGACCTGTTACCGCCGTCGCGGTCACAATGAGGGCGACGATCCTTCAATGACCCAGCCGGTCATGTACTCGCTCATTTCAAAGCTTCCGTCCACCCGTGAGGTCTACATCCGTAACCTCGTTGGCCGCGGTCAGTTGACCGATGAAGAAGCTCGCGCCTCGATCCGCGCCTACGAGGCCGAGCTCAGCGAAATCCTTGAGCACACCCGTGAGCACGGTTGGGCCCCAAAGCCCGAACACAACTCTGAGGACGATCAGTGGCAGGTCCCCGAAAGCCAGCTTCCCGGCGCGGGAATGATGATTGGCTGGTCTTCGGCAGTCAGCCCCGAGGCGCTCGAGCGCATTGGTGACGCCTACGTGAATTTTCCGCCTGATTTCACCGTGCATCCCAAGCTTGAAAAGCTATGCCAGAAGCGTCAGGAAATGGCGACTGGTCACGCCCCAATTGATTGGGGTTTCGCGGAACTCCTGGCCTTTGGCACTTTGTTGATGGAGGGGACGCCTATTCGTCTCTCGGGTGAGGACGCACGACGTGCGACATTCGTCCAGCGCCATGCAGTTTTGCACGATCATAAAGACGGTCGCGAGTTCACTCCCCTACACTTCCTTACTCCCGACCAGGCAAACTTCGATGTTTTCGATTCGCCGCTGTCGGAGTATGCGGTATTGGCCTATGAGTATGGCTACTCCATCGAGCGCCCCGAAGCCCTGGTTTTGTGGGAAGCGCAGTTTGGAGACTTCGCAATTGGCGCTCAAACGGTCATTGATGAGTTTGTTTCTTCCGCGGAAACAAAGTGGGGACAGCGATCTTCCTTGGTCATGCTCTTGCCACACGGCCAAGAGGGGCAAGGCCCAGACCATTCATCTGCACGAATCGAGCGATACCTGCAGCTTGCCGCAGAAAACAATATGTGGATCGTTCAGCCCTCTACTCCGGCGAATCACTTCCACATGCTGCGCACTCAGGCCTACAAACGGCCTCGTAAGCCCCTTATCGCTTTCACTCCGAAGCAGCTTCTGCGTCTGCATGCTGCCTCATCACGTCTCGAGGAATTCACAACTGGCTCCTTCACTCCCGTGTACGGCGAGGTCGATTCGCGGGTGGAAACAAACCGCGTGTCGCGGGTGATTTTGTGCACGGGGCGGGTCTACTACGACCTGATCCATGAGCGGGAAGAGCGCGGTGCATGGAATACGGCGATTATCCGCGTTGAGCAGCTCTATCCGCTTCCCACTGAGGAGCTCCGTCAGGCTCTGTCTACGTTCCCGAATGCCGAACTTCTGTGGGTCCAAGATGAGCCGAAGAACCAGGGAATTTGGCCTCACTTCGCACTGAATTTGTTCCCCGAGCTAGGAATTGCGCCAACTCTGGTTTCCCGTCCAGAGAGCGCAACGACCGCCGCCGGGCGAGCAAGCTTGCATCGCGAACAGGCCGCGGAGCTCATGCGCCGGGCCTTCGCATAGGGGTCATCATGCGAATCTGTATTATCGGTGATGAACTCATTACCCCCATGGGAGATCCCCGAGGCCTGGGTTGGGTCGGGAGGGTATTGGCACGTTCCGAGTTCCCTTCTCCGCCAACCATCATGACCTTGGCTGTTCCGGGAGAAACGACCTCGCAGCTTGCTGCACGCTGGGAGGATGAGGTCGTGTATCGCTTTGCTCCCGACGAGCCCTGCGCGCTGATTATTGCTGTTGGATGCAGTGATATTCCGGCCGGAATTTCAACTCCACGATCGCGGCTCAATTTGGCGAATATTACTGACCGAGCATCAACTTTGGGGATCCCCTCGATGGTCGTTGGCCCACCTCCGCTTGCCGGTGTGCAATCCTCTGCGGTGAAAGAACTTTCACTGTCGTGTCAACAGGTGTGTGAACGCAGAGATATCCCCTTTGTTGATACCTATACTCCCCTCGTCGCTCATGACCAGTGGTTTGAAGATATGGCGTCTTCATCCGTACGCAGTGCGCGTGGGGCATCGATGCCCGGACAGTCTGGCTTTGCACTGATGGCTTGGCTTGTTCTGCATCAAGGATGGTTTGAGTGGATTGGCGCTCAAGAAGCCGAATCCTAAAAATCCAGCGGAGATAAAACTGTGGGGTCCGATGCGATGCATCGGAC
>JBHRQN010000008.1:0-42589 GCA_042645485.1 Pauljensenia sp. | reverse complement strand
GCCGGAAACCTTCAGGTTTCCGGCCCCACTCACATGTATATCAACTGATGTTAAATATCAGTCTTCGTCGCTTTCCTTCGGAATACCAAGGGTTTCACGAATGTGATCGAAGAGCGACAGCGATGTTGCGATTGCGCAATTGACATGCTGGAGAAGCTGCGCATCGGTTGCGCCGTGCTCGTAATCAACGTTGACCTCGGTCATGATGCGAAGAGGACCTGCCTCGCTGGGGGCATAGAATGCCTTCGGCCAGATGCGGTCACGGTGCCAATCTTCGATAACGCTTGCGAGTTCATCTTCACGCTCAGCGGGAACCTCTTCGGCCATACGTGCGGTGACCTGCAAGATTTCCTGATCCTGCCCCATGAAGAGGAAGAAGAAAGGCGCGCCGTCCCAGCGGCCGCAAACGTCATCATCATCATCGCGGCCGTAGTACCAACCCTGGCCGTCAAAGATCTTTTCGATGCGTTCCTTGGAGATGGGGCGTACTGAGTCGCCCGTTTCAGCGGAATCAAACCAACCCATAGTGACGTCCTTCCTCTCAGAGTCCCAGTGCCTTGGCAAGTTCGTTATAGAACTCTTGGCCAGTTCCCAGCGCGCACGCGATCTGTTGGTTCAGCTGTGCGTCGGTTGCACCGTGTTCCCAATCGACCGAGTTCTCGCAGAAAATGCGAATCTCGCCCTCGTCATTGATGCGATGGTAGGCCTTGGGCCAGAGCTTTTGGCGGTGCCATTCGCGAATGAACGCGCGGACCTCTTCAAGGCGCTCGATCGGAATCGAGAGGTGCCACATGGACTGAATGTGGAGAATCTCTTGGTCCTTGCCACGAAGCATGAAGTAGTAGGTGTCGTCATCCCAGGTGCCGCCGAGATCATTATCAGAATCGACGAAGTAGTGCCATCCGCGTTCTTTGAAAAGAGCGATGAGCCTTTCCTGAGAGATCGCCGGAGTCAGCGGAGCGCTCTCTTCCGGTTTTGGCCGTGAAAACAGACCCATGTGTATGTCCTCCTTGGAAGGGAAATTTCACCACAATGGTAAACGAATGTGATCTAAAAGTCAGCTCTGCTGGGTGGCAAACTCGCGCTCATCAATGATGTCCAGAGCCTTTGGGGTAATTGCCTCGAGGTGCTGGTTCGCATGATGAGCGCAGAAGTTGAGCGTCCCCGTAGCTAATGTCACGCGAACCCGCGCACGAGCACCGCATTGATCGCATCGATCCTGAGCAGTGAGGATAGGGGGAAGAGTCTGGCGTGAATTCTCAGTAGTTACGGTATTCATAGAATCTATAAGACCATGCCGTTGCTCTATTTCGCCGAGCTTTTCCGTCTTTTCTGCCAATGGCCGAAAATTTCTCTGGAAAGGGTCACAATTTTGCGGTTTCGGTGCGTAAATACGCGATAAATTGATTGTCCTTCGTACACTATCGGGGTGAGTGAAACCCAAGCCTCAGACTATTCTGCGCGCCACCTTTCAGTTCTTGAAGGTCTGGAAGCTGTCCGCAAGCGCCCCGGTATGTACATCGGTTCGACGGACCACCGTGGCCTTATGCACTGCCTGTGGGAAATTATTGATAATGCCGTTGATGAGGCCCTCGAGGGTTTCTGCGACACAATTGATGTTCGACTGCACCCGGATCATTCGGCTTCGGTTGCTGATAACGGTCGAGGTATTCCCGTCGATGAGGTGCCGGGGGTTGGACTGTCGGGCGTCGAGGTTGTCTTCACGAAGCTGCATGCTGGTGGAAAATTCGGTAGCGGCTCGTATGCTGCATCAGGTGGCCTTCATGGTGTTGGCGCGTCTGTTGTCAACGCTCTTTCTGCCCGAATGGATGTCGAGGTCGATCGTGGCGGAAAGACCTGGCAGATGTGTTTCAGGCGTGGTGAACCTGGTGAATTTGACGATTCTCGCCAGCGCACTCCAAATTCTCCATTCACTCCCTTTACCGATGAATCTCGTTTGAAGACCGTCGGGAAAGTTCCCAAGAAGAAGACCGGTACCCGCGTACGTTTTTGGGCAGATTTCCAAATTTTCCCATCCGATGAGGGATTCACGTGGGAAACCTTGCTCGCGCGTGCGCGTCAGACAGCATTCTTGGTGCCCGGCCTAACGATTAATTGCTTTGATGAGCGCGGGGAAGAAGTCGTCCACGAATCATTCCGCTTTGATGGTGGCGTGGTTGACTTCGTCGATTGGCTCTCTAACGACGGTGCTGTCACTGACACTTGGCATATCCAGGGTGAAGGAACATTCACTGAGACTGTTCAAGCGCTGGATCCTGAAAGTGGCCATCTTCGCGCTGTTGAAACCGAGCGTATCTGCGAAGTTGATTGCGCCCTTCGCTGGGGGATCGGCTATGACGCGCAGCTGGAATCCTTCGTTAATATCATCGCTACCCCGAAGGGCGGAACGCATGTCGCGGGCTTTGAACAGGCCGTTTTGAAGGTTCTGAGAAGCCAAGTTGATAAGAACGCGCGAAAGCTCAAGGTTGGCGCGAAAGATGGGCGCCCTGAAAAGGACGATGTCCTTGCGGGGATGACAGCGGTTGTGACAGTTCGTTTCCCAGAGCCACAGTTCGAAGGACAAACCAAGGAAATCTTGGGAACACCGCAGATTCGCACGGTTGTTGCACGTGTCGTGGGGGATTGGCTCGAAAGTAAGTTTGCTTCGTCCAAGCGTGACGATAAGCAGCAGACCAGTGCACTTCTCGAGAAGGTTGTCGGCGAGATGAAGGCGCGCGTCTCCGCGCGCATCCACAAAGAAATTTCCCGGCGAAAGAATGCGCTTGAGACATCTTCACTGCCTGCGAAACTCGCGGATTGCCGTTCTGAGGACGTTGACCAGACCGAGCTCTTTATCGTAGAGGGCGATTCTGCCCTTGGCACCGCAAAAGCCGCAAGGAATTCGCAATATCAGGCCCTTTTCCCCATTCGCGGGAAGATTCTGAACGTCCAAAAGGCTTCAACTGCAGATATGTTGGCGAACGCTGAATGCGCGAATATTATCCAGGTGATCGGAGCCGGCTCTGGGAGGACCTTCGATATCGAACAGGCACGGTATGGCAAGGTGATCTTGATGACCGATGCTGACGTCGATGGGGCACACATTCGCACACTGCTTCTCACTTTGTTCTTCCGGTATATGCGACCGATGGTTGAAGCTGGTCGGGTCTATGCTGCTGTGCCTCCCTTGCACCGGATTGAGGTAGCAGGCAAAGGGCGCAAATCTCGCGAGTTTATTTATACGTATTCAGAAGAGGAACTTCACCGTCAGCTTGCCGCTCTTCGCAAGGCTGGTCGAACTTGGAAAGAACCTATCCAGCGTTACAAGGGCCTCGGTGAAATGGATGCCGATCAGCTAGCCGAAACGACTATGGATCGAGCCCACCGCGCACTTCGTCGAATCACTTTGGCTGATGAGGCTGCCTTGCGTCAGGCGGAAGATGTTTTTGAGCTCCTCATGGGGCAAGTCGTTGGTCCTCGACGTGACTTTATTGTTGAGGAAGCAGCAGGAATCGATCGTGAGCGCATCGACGCATAGGTCAAGGACCCACTCAAGTGGGACTGAAGGCCTGTAATCCCGTAGAATATGTGCATGACTGGACTTGCGGAGCGTTTAAAACCGCCCGCGCTCGTCTCTTTTCCAGGTTCTCACCTTGGTCTGCGTTGGCGGTCTCTGATTCCTTCGGATCTTGGGGCTGTCGCAGAGCTGATTCGTCAGGTTGAGAAAGAAGATGACGCGATTTTCAGGACATCGTCGAAAGAAATCGCTGACCTGGCATTAGGACAGTGCGGTGCTGCACCCCTCGAGGTGATCGTGGGGATTGCCCAGGACCAAGGTATTGTCGCTCTTGGTTCTGTGAAGATTCTGGCCAGCCTAACCGAGGCCGCGGTAGCGATTGTTAACGCGGTGATCCACCCATCATGGCGAGGCCGTGGTGTTGGCCGTTCTCTGCTTCACTGGCAGGACGGGCGCGCACGCCAAATGCTCGTTGAGTATTTTGGTGCCGACTGTGAACTCCCGGCGTCCATTGCTAACTGGGTCGACGGTCACATGACAGATCGTCGTCGTCTGTATATTGCTGCAGGTTTTTACGCTAAGCATATGTTCCAAGTGATGTATCGCGATCTAGAGGGCTCAGAGAGCCGCGGACCGGTACCTGAGGGACTGCATGTTGTGCCTATGAGTGAGGTTTCTTTCTCTAAGCTTCATCACGTACATTCCGAAGTTTTTGCGGATCATCCTCTCACCGAGGCTCGAGATTTTTGGTGGGAGCGTGCACTCGAAGATTACGAGGATCGCTGGTCTTTTGTTGCCCTGAGTGATGATGGTGAAATAGCTGGCTACTGTATGTCTGGTCGCCCAGCAGAGAGCTGGATCGCCCACGGTCGTCTTGAGGCTTATATCAACACTATTGGTGTTGCGCCGGCATATCGCGGAAAGGGCGTAGCCTCGGCAATGGTCTCTGCCGCGACGCACGCTGCTGCTCAAGACGGGATGAGCCGTATTGGGATTGATGCGGATATTAAGAGCCCAACACATGCGCAAGCTGTATATGAACATCTGGGCTTCCTCAATGACCGTACACGTGTCTTTTACAGTATTGATCAGTAGGGCGCGTACTCGTCAATGGCTTCATATCAAGTAGATAGGGGAGTCGAGGCATATCCTCCCTTCCCCCAGGAACACCACGGAATCGTCTGGCGTCAGCTGGACGAGCGTGACCTGCATGCCCTAAGCGCTCTTTTTGCGCGAATGGAGGCAAGGGATAATCCTCCCTATCGCACAGCCTTAGCGGAAGTAGAGGAAATGCTTTCCCCGGCCTCGTTATGGTGGGGGATCGCGGCTTTTGCGACGAAAGGAATTGCGCAGGGGAGAATGGTCGCTTTCGCTCAGACGCGATTGCGCTTTTCAGAGCGTATTGAATGTGTCTGTCAAGGCGGAGTTGACCCCGATTTTCGTAGGATCGGTTTAGGTAGTTCGCTGCTTGAATGGCAAATTGCAGCTGCTCGTTCAATGCTTGAGCGAAATAAAGATAATGGCCAGCGCGCGATTGTGAGCTTCGTCGAAAATTGGCAGGACGAACTTGAGAACGCCCTTAAGGCTCGAGGCTTCCATTGGGAACGCACCTATTACGACCTACGTGCGAAACTCGACCCACTTCCGCAAGCGCCTTCCCTCGGTTCGTATATGACGATCGAGCAGTGGAGCCCTTCATGGGATGATGAGCTGCGACGCGCAGCAAACCTTATTGCGCAACAGCAAGGCCGAGCCGCTCTTACCGAAGAACAATGGACGATGGGACGTAGTTCTTTCGCTCCCGATTGGTCCTATATCGCGGTGGATCGACGTTCCGATCGCCCTCGGATTGCAGGTTTTACGCTTGTTTCAAAGTACGAGCAAGATTGGCCTGCACTGGGGTGGAAAGAAGGCTATATCGACCACATCGGTGTTGGAGACGAGTGGAGGAATACCCCGGTTCTTGATGCCTTAGTGGTTGCCTCGATGCACGCACAAGCGCAAGACGGCATGGACCTTATCGCAACGGGAATTGCTCAAACTGAAGGTTCCGCAACGCTATCAGCTTTTGAATATCTGGGTTTTCGAGTTGTCGGTCAGCAGCGACTTTACGCAATAGATATCCCGGATATCTCCTAAGCCTGAGCTAAGCCTGAACCTTTGAGATATCCGGGATCAATCAGAACTCTATTGTTAGAGGACCTTTGAGAAGAACTCCTGAGTACGGGGATTTTGCGGATTCACAATTACGTCCTCGGGGCTTCCTTCTTCAACGATCGTTCCGCCATCCATGAAGACAACGTGGTCAGCTACCTCACGCGCAAAACCGACCTCGTGGGTAACGACAACCATCGTCATTCCTGCCTTTGCGAGATCCTGCATGACGCTCAGGACTTCGCCGACGAGTTCGGGGTCTAGGGCAGAAGTGGGTTCGTCAAAGAGCATGAGTTCAGGTTTCATCGCCAAGGCGCGAGCAATCGCCACGCGCTGCTGCTGGCCACCGGAAAGCTGCGAGGGATAGTGGTTCAGACGATCGCCCAAACCAACTAATTCCAAGTACTCCTGGGCTTCTCGTGCAACTTCTTCCTTAGGGTGCCCCAAGACCTGAATTGGGCCTTCCATAACATTCTCTAAAGCAGACATGTGTGGGAAGAGGTTGAAACGTTGGAAAACCATACCGATTTGTGAGCGCTGACTTGCAATTTGCTTGTCTGTTAGGTCGTGCAGCACCCCCGTGGAGGGGTCTTTTCGGTATCCCAAAAGCTCACCATCAATGAAGATTTCCCCTGCAGAGATTGTCTCTAGCTGGTTGAGACAACGCAGCAGCGTTGACTTACCTGAGCCTGACGGTCCCATGATCACGCAGACCTCACCGTTGGCGACATCGAGATCTATCCCGCGCAGGACGTGGAGGTCGCCGAAAAACTTATGGACTCCGCGGATTTGAATGAGCGCAGACTGATCTGTCATGGTGTTACCTCAATGAAAGTCGTATTTACAGGCTGATTGTCAGGATCAAATCCTTTGCCGAAGTAAGCTTCGATGCGGCTTTGGATCCACATGAGGATACTGGTGACAACCAAGTACCAGATTGCAGCTGCAATAAGCAAAGGAATAGGCTGGAATAGATCTTGTCCCTTTTGGTTCGCAACGTAGGTTAGCTCAAGAGTGTAGGGGATTGCGCTGACCAGAGAAGTGGTCTTGAGCATCGAGATCGTCTCGTTACCAATGGGTGGGACAATCACTCTCATAGCTTGAGGCAAGATAATCCGACGGAAAATCTTCCCGCGAGACATTCCCAGAGCCGTTGCCGCCTCCCATTGCCCTTTATCCACCGAGAGCAGTCCTGCGCGGATAATTTCGGCAAGGTAAGCGCCTTCGTTGAGGCCGAGCCCGATAAATGCCATCCAAAATTGTGTGAACCATTCGCGCGTCTCGAAGGAAATGCCGAATTCTGTTCCGGGAATTCCCAAGCTAATTGTCGGGTAGAGAGTAGGTAGTAGTGACCAGAAAATCAGCTGCGTATAGATAGGCGTTCCACGGAAGAACCAAATATAGGCAGAAGCTACACCTCGTAAAACGGGATTTATCGACTGTCGCATGATCGCCATGGTGATGGCAAGCACCGTGCCAAGTGCCATGGATAAAACCGTCAAGACGATCGTCATCATCAGGCCGGTGATGATCATTTTTGAAAAGAGCCATTCCCACACCACATCCCACCTAAATTTGGGGTTTGTGACAAGGATGTAGGCCAATCCCAATGCCAAGAGTCCAACGATAATCGCGCTGATCCAACGACCTAAGTGGAAGACAGGTCGGGACTGGATCAACTCAACCCCGTCTTTGGTCTTTTCGGGCATAACGTGAATTCCTTAGAGATACTAGCGAGGGAATATCAGACCTGCGGGTTAATTTCTGCGGTCTTGAGTGCGCCTTGGTTCGATCCGTAGGTTGCGAGGATCTTCTCAACGTATCCGTTGTCCATCAGGTACTGGACAGCTGCCTGGATGGCCTTCGTGAGTTGCTCGTTATCCTTAGGGACGATGATTCCCTGAGGTGCAGATTCGACGACATCTCCGACCTGCTCGAGCGAACCATTAGATTGCTCAATGGTGTAGCCAATAACGGGGGAGTCAGCAAGGGTTGCATCGTACTGACCGCTGGCAACACGCACTGCAATGTCAGTTTGAAGGTCGTGAGGCATGATCTTCACAGCCTTTTCACCCTTAGCGGTGCAGTCATTAGACAGCTGAGTGATGTAGTCGAATTGGAAGGTGCCATTCTGGACACCAACAGTTGTTCCGCACACGTGCGTTGGATCAAAGTTCTTGGGATTGCCCTTTGCAACTGCGAAGGCGGTACCAGTTTCGATGAAGCTGACCATGTTGACTTCCTTCTCACGGTCAGCAGTGATCGTGAAGCCGGAAATGCCGATATCGAACTTCGAACCAAGCGAAGGAATAATTGTCGCGAACTCAGCGTGCTCGGTGGTTGCGCCCTTCAGGCCCATGACATGCGCGATCGCATCGGCCATATTGACGTCATAACCGGTGGGGGTGGTGCCATCTGACTTGAAGAACTCTGCCGGTGCATAGTCGATTGATGCGCCGTTCTTCAGCACCCCCGCTTTCTTGATGGACTCGGGAACCAATGCCTCAATTTCAGGGACGGCTTGGATCGATGAGGTATCGAAACTGAGATTCGCTGTCTGAGAGGTGGATGCTGAACCATCTGCTGAAGGCTTTTCATCGGGGTTTGAGCAAGCTGCGATACCTGCTGCGCTCAGCACCAGAATGGATGGAATTGCAATAAGTTTTGTGTTCATGATGTCACTCCTTGAGTTCTGATGAAATAAGCATACATCAGAATGCATATTATGCATAAATTGAAGCTGGGTGAGCCCTCACACAAAAATTGAGGCCTGTGAACAACTTGGTTCACAGGCCTCAAATGAAAGATCAGCGTCCGCGCAGTGCGCGTCGGTTAGGACGCATTCGGGTTGGATCAATTCCCTTGGGGATTGGTGCAGACGTGCGGTCCAAAGCGCTCAGGCGCTGGTTGACCAGAGGAACTTCATCACGAGTAAGCGTCTTTTTGAGTGAGCGAAGTTCGCGTTGAAGCTTTGCTAAACGAACCTGTCCCTCTTCGGTACCAACCTGAATGGTAGTAACGGTGACGTTGCGCATGATTCGCTGCGCCTTCTTGCGTTCCTGTTCAAGTAGAGAACGAACACGGGAACTGGGGCCTTCGGAAATCAATACAATGCCAGGACGGCCGATAAGACGCCAAACAAGATCCTGTTCGGGGTTTGCGGCGATTGGCTGTTGATTGGCAATCCAGCCACTGCGGATGCGGCTAATCACCATGTATACCTGGCCAACAGTCCCCTCGACCTGGGCATATGTTGCGCGTTCGGTAAGAGTCGACAAGATGATGGTCGAGATCAAAACACCGATAAGCAGGCCGAGGAGGATGAGTGAGAACCAGCTACCGTGGATAAGCGCCGCAGCTAGAACTCCAAGTGCGGTTGCGACGACCGTAACGCCGATCATCAGCCAGCCGATCCAAGGGTAGGTGCGTGCGGCAATTCGGTAAGCATCCATCAGATTGTGATAGAAGCGCCGTTTTTTCTGGGGTGTGCTGTTTTCGCTCATAACGGGTCCATCTTAGCGGTTTTTTCGTCTGTCACAGAATGTGAAAGGGGGTGTGGGGATCATTTGATCTCCACACCCCGATTCCGCTCTGCTATCTCAGCGAGTTGCTGCGGCCAAGGGGACCTCTGCATCGGGTTCGTGAGTGATGCGGTTACGTAGGTCGCGGCGAACGATTTCGATCGACCACATCCAGACAATGTGTCCCAGTGCTTCTGAGAAATGCTCAGCCCAACTCTGTCCACCTTCAACCCAGGGGAATGGGGATGGGACTGTACCCATGAGAGGCATCAGGACAAGGTGGAATCCGATCCAGACAAGCAGACCGAATGCGGCACCTTGCCAGAGCTTAATTCCGGGGAAATATTCCGCGACAATGCAGTAGAAGAGTGCAAAGACAATCGCGAAGGAGAAGTGGATGATGAAAGAATAAATCGGCAGGTTATCGTTTCCGTTGAAAGAAACTGTTGTGTGAACCTGATCGGGGGTCATCCCGAGCTGCTCGAGGAGCATCTGTGGCGGGTTTGTTGCGTTGCGCTCGGGTGTACGAGGCGGGAAAGGAACTTCCCATCCGAACTTAACGATTGCGGAAAAAAGACCGCCGATGAGGCCGACGACTGCGGCTGTGCCAATGCGACGGCGTTTGGGATCAGTCTTCTTAAAAAGGTTTTTGAACATCTTCAGGCATTTCTGTCGATACTGCAGAGTACGGACACCGAGGACGTCGCGAGGCGACGCGACCTCGCGTATCGGTTGACAGTCTCTCACCTTTGAACGTGGATCGCTAGGCGGTGGGCTTGTTGATGACAAGGTGAAATAAAAGTGGTGGGCAAGCTTAGGCTTGCCCACCACAGTGATGAAATTGGTGAGGTTTACAGGCCGAGTTCTGACTCGAATGCAGCTTCCTCAAGTCGGCGCTTCACATCCATGAGGAAACGCGAAGCGTCTGCACCATCAACCAGACGGTGATCGTAGGACAGTGAGAGGTAAACCATCGAACGGATTGCGATCGAATCGTTGCCGAGCTCGTCCTTTACAACCACCGGGCGCTTGACGATCGTGCCCACGCCCATGATCGCGGTTTCAGGCATGTTGAGCACTGGAGTATCGAAAAGTGCGCCACCCGAACCTGTGTTCGTGATGGTGAAGGTTGAGCCCGAAAGCTCATCAGCACCGATCGTTGCCGAACGTGTGCGTGTAGCAAGATCGTTGATTGAACGCGAAACGTCGGCGATCGACATTCCCTGGGCGTTCTTGATGACCGGGACTAGCAGGCCGCGCTCCGTATCTACCGCGATGCCAATGTTCTCGTGATCGAAGTAGGTTACTTCCTTGTCATTAATCGTTGCGTTGACCTTGGGGTGGAAGCGCAGTGCTTCGGTCGCAGCCTTAACGAAGAAGGGGAGGAAAGTCAGCTTGGTGTTCTCACGCTGAACAAATGCGTCCTTTGCGCGCGCACGCAGAGCGGCAATCTTCGTAACGTCGACTTCAATAACGGTGGTGAGCTGGGCAGCGGTTGCGAGTGATTCGACCATGCGGCGGGCGATGGTCTGGCGCAAACGCGACATCTTCTCAGTGGTTCCGCGAAGCGGTGATGCCTCACGGCCGGAGAAGACATTGTCGCCGGGGGCTGCTGCGGCGGTGGTCTGAGGCGCTGCGCTCGCTGCAGGAGCTGCAGGAGCTTGTACTGCCTGACGTGCCTTGATTGCGGCCTCGACGTCTTCGCGACGAATTCGGCCACCGATCCCGGTGCCGGTCACCTCTGCAAGCTCAATTCCTGCCTCGCGCGCAAGCTTGCGGACGATAGGCGTCACGTAGCCGGTTTGGGAAACCTGTGCGGGAGTAGATGCAGAAGACTGGGCCAGCTGGCCAGTTTCTGCAGTCTGAGCCAAGGAGGCGGGAGTCGGGAAGGGATTTACCGGTGCTGCGGGAGCCGGTGCAGGAGCCTGAGGTGCCGGGGAAGCGGGAACAGGAGCTTGCTGAGCCGGAGCCGCAGGTGCTGCTGCCGGAGCAGCGGGTGCCGCAGGTTCACTGGGGGCAGCCGAGGGAGCCTGAGCAGTAATCACTGCAAGGACAGTGCCCACCTCAACGGTCTCATCTTCCGGTACGCGAATTTCTGCGAGGAAGCCTGAAGCGGGAGCGGGAACTTCGGAGTCCACCTTATCGGTCGAAACCTCAACCAGCGGTTCATCGGTTTCAACTGCGTCGCCAACGGACTTCAGCCAAGTGGTGACGGTTCCTTCTGTTACCGATTCGCCGAGCGCAGGCATGACGACCTCGGTTCCGCTTACCGGTGCCGAGGCCGGCGCAGGAGCGGAAGCAACGGGTGCGGGTTGTGCCTCGGGAGCGGGCGCCGGGGTGGGTGCGCTTTCCTGTGCGGGGGCAGGAGCGTCTTGCGGGGCCTCGGAAGCATCACCGATGAGAGCCAGCTGAGTACCGACCTCGACGGTTTCGTCTTCGGGAACAAGAATCTGAAGAAGGACGCCTGCCACGGGGGAGGGAACTTCAGAGTCGACCTTGTCGGTGGAAACTTCGACCAAGGGCTCATCGAGTGCGACGGTGTCGCCCACTGATTTGAGCCAGGTGGTCACGGTGCCTTCGGTCACCGACTCGCCCAGAGCGGGCATGATCACTGCGGTTGCCATGTTCAATCTCCTTGTCGGTGACAGGTTAGTTGTGTGCGTGGAGAGGCTTGCCGGCCAGAGCCATGGCTGCCTCGCCGATAGCTTCATTTTGCGTCGGGTGAGCGTGGATGAGTGCTGCAAGATCCTCTGGGTAGGCTTCCCAGTTGACCATGAGCTCTCCTTCGCCAACCTGCTCGCCGATGCGCGTGCCAATTCCGTGGAATCCGACGATGGGTCCATCTTCTACGGAAACGAGCTTAATGAAGCCCGTTGCTCCAAGGATATTCGACTTTCCGTTGCCCGCAAGGTTGTATTCGACCGTGCGTACCTTGTCGCCGTACTTTTCGCGTGCCTGCTTCTCAGTCAAACCAACAGAGGCAATTTCGGGTTCGCAGAAGGTAACGCGTGGAATTCCGGACTCGTCCATCATCGTGGGGGAGAGGCCGGCAATTTCTTCCGCTACAAAGATGCCCTGCAGGAAGCCGCGGTGTGCAAGTTGAAGTCCGGGAACGATGTCTCCGACTGCGTAGATGTTGCCCACTCCGGTGTGCAGTCGCTCATTGGTGAGAACGAAGCCGCGCTCCATCTTGATACCGGCTTCTTCGTAGCCCAAGCCTTCGGTGACGGGACCGCGTCCAACTGCAACCAGGAGAACATCGGCATCGAAGGTCTTGCCATCTTCTGTTGCGACGTGAACGCCGGAGTCATCCTGTGTCGCGCCGGCAAAGCGGGTATTGGTGTGGAAAGCAATGCCGCGCTTACGGAATGAACGCTCGAGGTGCTTAGAAACGGCCTCGTCTTCGTTATTTGCAAGGTGGGGGAGCGCCTCGATGATTGTGACGTCCGCACCGAAGGAACGCCAGACGGAGGCGAACTCTAGGCCAATGACACCGCCGCCCAATACGACAGCCTTCTGAGGGACCCATTCCATTTGAAGGGCCTGATCAGAAGTGATGATACGGCCCGAAATGTCCAGGCCGGGGATTGAGCGAGAATAAGAACCTGTCGCAAGAATGATGTTGCGGCCAACGATGCGCTGTCCGCCTACCTCGACGGTGTCAGGAGAGGCCAAGCGACCCCATCCCTGGATGACGTCAACGCCACGAGAGGAGAGCAGGCCCTGAACGCCTCGGTACAACTTATTAATAATGGAATCGCGATACTGGCCGACCTTTGCCATATCGATTCCCTGGAAGCTCGCCTGGATTCCGAAAGTGTCGGATTCGCGGACGGTGTCAGCAGTCTCTGCTGCGTGCAGGTAAGCCTTGGTCGGGATGCAGCCACGGTGGAGGCAGGTTCCACCAACCTTGTCACCTTCGATAAGGGCTACTTTCAATCCCAGCTGGGAGGCGCGTAAAGCCGCGGCATAGCCACCTGAACCCGCACCCAGAATGACGAGGTCGTATACAGACTCGCTCACGTGTTCCACTCCTTGATAATGAAGAGAACGGACCTTCAATGTCCGACTTAGGTCCCATTCTTCCACTAGTCACTACTTTTGTCCGTCACAAAATCGTCTACTTGGCGGTTAGACAGCACACATGTTTTCACGCAAAAAGTCGTGGGGAGCGGCGCGGAGCAACTAGTATGGCAGTGGATTAAGGAGGAAAGGTGAGCGAAGCGGTTCACGAGCAATCTCAGGATAATCGCCCACCCGCACGCGGATCGGGACGACTGGTTATTGCCCTGTACTGGATTTTTAGCGTCACTGTCACTCTGCGAGCTCTTGCTGATTCCTATTATCTGCGGGAGATACCGTTGTGGGCGCGCATCGTTGCGGTGCTTATCGGTGCGATTTATGTAGTTGCTGCTATTAGCTTGACTCACAATGGAAGGCGTATGCGCATCCTTGGGTGGTGCATGATCGCTCTGTGCCTTATCGGACCTCTTGCGTGCGGCGTAGCTGGAACTTCTTTGTCTTCAATGAGTCTGATGCCGAATGCCTGGAATGCTTTCGGTGCTGACTTCGCTTATCTCCCACTGGTCGTTGCCGCTATCGGTGCCATATGGATGTGGCTATCGAATCCGCGCAGGATTGTCGAAATTGCCGAGCAGGTAGAGCGACCCGGTAAGGGCATTCTTTCCTCGAAAAAATCAGAGGCCTCGGAAGAGGCGGAAGCGGTCCGCGGCTAGATTCCGTTCGGGAAACCCAGCTGACGCCAAGCCTCGTAAAGCGCAATCGATGCGGAATTTGCGAGATTGAGCGAACGCACTCCCGGGAGCATCTGAATGCGTACGCATTGAGTGACACGGGGGTGAGTCATTGCCCATTCGGGAAGGCCGACCGATTCGCGGCCGAATAGCAGGCCGTCTCCATCGGCATAGTGAACCTCGCTGTAATGATCTGAAGCATGTCCAGTAAATGCCCAGATGTGTCCGGGAACTTCGGCTAAGGCATCTTCAAAATTGGAGTGGACCTTGACGTGTGCCAGATCGTGGTAGTCCAATCCTGCGCGCTTGAGCTTGGTGTCGGACATGTCGAATCCCAGTGGCTCAACTAAGTGAAGAAAAGCTCCGGTGCACGCAGCGAGGCGAATTGCAGCGCCGCTATTTCCTGGGATTTCAGGTTCAAGAAAAATGATGTGAAGCATGTCAGTTCGATGGTGTTTGGTACGTTGCGGTCAAGGTTGCGCGGGCGATGGTGTGTTCTAGGGCCTCGAATGAATACATCGCCAATGAGGTGTCATCATCGCAGCCTAGGGTTGGAATATCTAGGGCATGAACGGAAAAGATGTAGCGGTGGGGACGGTCACCTGCTGGCGGCGCGGCGCCGAAATATGAATGATCGCCGTGATCCCCTCGAAGGTGGAAAGCGCTTCCGTCAAGTTCAAGATCAGAACTGCCAGCTCCGCGCGCAAGAGATGTGCATGAGACGGGGATGTCGATCACCATCCAGTGCCAAAAGCCCGATGGCGTGGGGGCATCTGGATCAAAGCAGGAAACAAAAAAGCTTTCTGTCTGATCAGGGAAGCCGCTCCATTCTAAGTGCGGCGAGATATTGCCGCCTTCTGCTGTGTGCAGCCTTGGCATGGGGAGGCCGTTGCTTAGATCTTGCGACACTACGGTAAATGTTGCGCTGGGGGGAAGCCCCTCGTATGGGTTGGGAGCAAGAGGACGATCAAAGAGGCGCATGCCCATATTCTTTCACTTCTTCAGAAGGAACCAAAGTGGACGCAAATGATGGGCAGGTGGATACACTAATAGAACACTTGTTCGATTGAGGTGATTTTATGAAGCGTTTAGACCTTGCTCGTCAAGTTCTGCGCGATACCGAAAGTCGCCTGGGGCTTGAGAAAAATCAGGCTTTTTCGGATCTTTCGTCGCGCTGCGTGGGGATCTGGGAATACGGCGGGACTTACCCGCAATTGATTCATGTCATTCTTTCTCTTGATCTCCAAGAGGGTTGCTGCGCTTTCATTGGAAGTGATGATTTCGGCTGGGAATATGCCTTTAAACAGGGATTGAATCTGGCGCGTTGCCTCTATGTTCCCTCTTCCTGTGCGGATGCACAGGTAATCTCGCTTCTTCTTCCGCATTGTCGATTGGTCTATGTGGACCGTTGCTCATTAGCCCTTCGTGATATGCGGCGTTTGGGTGCCCAGGTGCGAAAAGAAGAAACAATTTTGTTGACTAAGTGCCCATGGGTTGGCTTCAGTCGCCCATGGGGAGAAGAGCTTGATATTTATCAAAAGGCGGGATGATATGCGCTGTCTCATGGTGTGGATTCCCAACTGGGAAATTAATGCTTTGGTCGTCGATATTCCTCCGGGGGCTCATGGAGCAATTGAGGAACGCGGATTTCTTAAGACAGTGACTCCTTCTGCGCGGAAATGTGGTGTGCGACAGGGGATGCGCGTGTCGATGGCACGTTATCTATGTCCAGATCTCCTTATTCTTCCAAGTGATCCGCGTAGAGAATTGAACTCTTTCGAAGTAATTGTCCAAGCTTGTGAGCAATGGGTTGCCGGTATCGCCTGTGTGCGTCCGGGGCTGGCATGGGCCCCTGCCGCTGGAGCGGCTCGGTGGAGCGGCAGTGAAGAACAGCTGGCTGAAAATATTGTTGATTCGATTTCTCGGTGGAGCGGATCAGAAAGCAATGTGGGGATAGCGTCCGGCCCCCTTGCAAGTTATGCGGCGGCAAGGCGCGGAATTATTGTGCCCCCAGAGCGAACTCAAGAGTTTCTTGACCATATTGATCTTGCTCAGTGTCTTCCATTATTTCCCCAAAAACAGCGCGATCAGCTCCAACAGGTCATTGATACGTGCCGCTCAGTGGGAGTGATGCGCGGGCATGATTTGATGCGCATGGGAGAAAGCGCTCTGTATACACGTTTTGGAAATATCGGTCAGCAGCTCTACGAATTATTTAGCGGGAAAGATCTTTGGATTCCGAAACATGAAATTCCTGTACGTGAAGTGCACGTGGATGAAGAATGCGAGGAAAGCATTGAGAATGAAGAACAGGCCGCTTTCTGTTCGCGCCGTTTAGCGCGTCAAGTCTGCGAAAAGCTTGAAAGAGAGCAGCTGCGTTGCTCGAGTATCGTGATCACTGCCCGCGATCAGAGCCATGAAACTTACGAAAGACAATGGTGGGGAATCGACGGGGATGAAGAAGAAATTGCAGATCGTATTCGATGGCAGCTTGTAGCTTGGCTTTCTTCTTCCACTACCGAGGAAGGGCTGAATCGCATCAGTGTTCAAGCCTTGCATTGCATGCCTTCAGCAGGGGTAAGCGCTCTATGGAAAACGCATCACTCGCCTAAGCGTGATTCCGCCCTTCGTAAGATTTGTGCTTATAAAGGCGAAGATGCTGTTCGCCTCCCACGTCTAGTTCCGGGCTACACCCCCATGCAAAGATCAGGCTTTGCCTGTATTGATCAAACAGCGACGAGCTCCAGTGATCTCCTTTACCCCGAAGGCGCAGTAGAAGATGCGCCCTCGAAGGTATACGCCACGCCTCTTCCGGCTTTTCTCTACGCTCACTCTTCTTTGCAAGAGCATGTGCAAGTGGCAGTTAGTGAGCGTTCTACGCTCACGCATAATCCCAAAGAAATCGTTGCAGTAATTTCAGGTCGACAACATCGATACGGGGTCCTTTCCTGGAAAGGTCCATGGAGTATGCCGCACTCGTGGTGGCAAGAGACGGCCGAGGCTATTGCCCATGCCCCCTGTACGCACTACCTCAGAGTGAGTTGTGAAAATTCCTCGGATCTTCTGCTGATGTGGGAACAAGGCACTTGGAGCGTTGCTGGAATGTATGAAGATCATCAAGGCTAATCATTCACATGGGTTATCCTCAAAGGATGGGTACGTCACCGATTCGTCAAGCTCTTCGCGCGTGCAGCGAAGAAGATGCAGTTGCACTTCTTGGGCACGCGTTATGGGCGCAGGCGGCTCTTGCAGATGGCCGCGGTGATGTTCAGGAAATAGCCTGGAGCGATACCGAGGCTTCGGCCCGCGTCCGCGCACCAGGCGTCATGTACCGAAGCGTCATTCGTTACGTAGATTCCTCAAAGACACATCTTCATTTGACGTGTTCTTGTTATCTTGCAGGTGCTTGTGTCCATGCAGCGGCCTTGCTTCGTCGCGCTCGGCTCGAATGTGGTGAAGATTCTGCCACGCAAAATTCGGCAGGCTCAGCGTGGATGAGTGAATTTGAAAGCTTGTTATCCACAGATGGTGCTCAAGCTATGGGGCTTATTGTTGACGCTCATGATCCTGCTCAACCGGTATGGCTGACTCCGTTGGTGCTTGTGCGCAATCAAGAAGCTCGTCGTCTCAGTTGGTCTGAACTTGCACAGTCTCAGTGGAGTGGCCTCTTAGATACGCTTTCGCCGCATCACCTCACAAGCTTGCGACGTCTCTACCAAAGCAGTAGAAAATCGAGTGAATATTCTCCTGGCAGCTATGACGTCTCGCTGGAATCACTGGGTCGCAGCGCACCCATCTGGCTCTATGAGCTTCAAAAATCGGGGGTTGTGCTTCTGACGCCACAACTCCATCGATTCGACTTTCAGATGAATTCTTTTGCTGTTGCGATTGATATGAACCTTGGCAGAAAAGGACTTGAACTCTGCTATAAACGCGAACAAATTGACCGGGCTGGTGCAACGCTGCCTTTTCCGCGACGTGCTGATGCAATGGGGCTGACCTTCATTAATGGAGGAGAAGGTGCAGTTGCAGATCCCATCGATCAAAACGAGCTGGCCCTCCTCAATGAGGTTTGTGTTCGCATTCCAATGTCTGCAATTGGAGATTTCATCAGGAATGAACTTGCCGCACTTCGTGCACACTACCGATGTATATCCTCGATGAGGACTTTCCTCTTTGATGAACTCCTGCCACAGTTGCGACTGTGCCTGCGAGAGCGGAATTCGCAGTTTGCCTATGTATGCTGGGCGGTGGATTACAGCTTAGAAAAGAAGCGGTTCCGCTCTTATTTGCCTCCGCAGACAAAAATTAGTCATCTGAGCGATTCTCTTGCTCGTGACTTTGATGCTGCCCACGCAGCATTACGCGCTTACTTTCCTGCGGCCTCGCTGGCGCCAACCCTTCACGAACTGCTCATCCCGCTTCCGCAAGTCCCCGAGCTGCTTCGTGCATTAAAAAATAGCTGGCCGCTGGATTCGGTGACCTGGGATATTGATCAGCATCTTGAAGAGACTCGCATCGTTGACGAGAAGCTGCAGATTAACGCACAGATTCAGGCAACGGATTCTCCGGACTGGTGGAATTTGCGCGTTACTGTTCGCGTCGGAGATGAAGAACTACCGATCTCTCGAGTCCTCAGTGCGCTCTCTGAGGACCAGGACTATATTCGCCTCGATAATGGTCGTTGGCTCCATCTTGAGGGCGTCGATATCGATCGCTTACGCCTACTTCTCCGGCAGGCAGCACAACTTCATCGATCACGTTCTCTCGATAATATTTCGCTGACAACCTCCCAATTTGGACTCTGGGAAAACCTGAGTGAGTTCGTCGATACGCGTGAAGAGGATCGGCAATGGCGAACACGCATTGACGGTCTCAGAGACTTGGCCAAGGAAGAAATAAAAGCGCCCATCGAGGATGAGCCAGGAATGCGTCCTTATCAGGCGATGGGCATGCATTGGGTTCTCAATAGAATTCGGGCAGGTTTCGGTTGTGTCCTTGCCGATGATATGGGACTTGGAAAGACCAGGCAGATCCTGGGGGCAATTGAAAAGTTTCGACGTCATACCAGCCATCCCGTTCTGGTTGTCGTCCCCACCAGCGTCATGTCGAGCTGGCGGGATGAGGCTGAAAGTTGCTTCCCGAAAATGGCGCTTTCTCTCATTCAATCAACCTATGCGCGTGACCCACAGGGATGGAATGGGCTGGATCGCGCGGATGCTGTTGTCACCTCGCATACGCTCTTTCGCATCGACTGTGAGCAGTGGAAAAATAGAGAGTTAGCGGGCGTCGTCATCGACGAAGCTCAAGCCGCCAAAAACCCGCGCACGCAACTGTATCGATACCTGAAAGATCTACCTGTTGCCTGGCGTGTCTGCATCAGTGGAACTCCAATTGAAAACTCTCTTGAAGATCTCTGGTCACTCATGTCTTTAGCAGTCCCGGGGCTCCTCTCAAGTCATTCTTCTTTCAATGAGAAATTCCGGCGTCCGATTGAAGCAGGACGTTCGCCTGATCTTCTCAATCTTCTACACTCACTGATTGCTCCGTTTGTTCTCCGGCGAACGAAGGAAGAGGTTGCGCCCGAACTGCCTGAGCGTGTTGAAACTCTTCTTCCTGTGCCGCTGGGGCGCAAACAGCGACAGATTTATGACCGCTATTTGACCCGCGAGCGCGCACGCCTTCTTCATCTTGAGCTCGAAAATGAGACTCGTGAGCGATTCGAAGTTTTGGCTGCGCTTACGCGACTTCGCCAGTTGTCTTTAGATCCTGCTCTGGTTGATCAGCGATATGACTCTGTCGGCTCGGCGAAGATTGATCTGCTATGCGAGCACTTGGAGCAGATTCTCCCGCTGGGGCATAAAGTCTTGGTTTTCAGTCAATTTGTTGCTTTCTTGGAACGAATTCGTCATTCCTTGGATCAACGCGGGATTCGCTCGCTTCTTCTTGAAGGGAAAACGCGTAACCGTCATGCAGTGATCGATGAATTCCAGCATGGAGACGTGCAGGTGTTCCTAATTTCCCTCAAGGCTGGGGGAGTGGGGCTTACCCTGACTCAGGCAGATTATGTCTACATGATGGACCCGTGGTGGAATCCTTCAGTTGAGGCGCAGGCGGTCAATCGTGCGCACCGTATTGGTCAGGATCGCAGGGTAAATGTCTATCGCTTGGTTGCTCAAGACACTATTGAAGAAAAGGTGTGTCAGCTTCAGGCCCACAAACAGCTGCTTGTTGACAGTGTTGTGGGGCAAAACTTAGGAGAAGGGCGTAGTTCCACTGATATTCAGCAGCTACTTAAGCTCATCCAAGAAGAGCGGGATGGGCACGTTTAGCTCGATCTTTTCTTGAGATAAATTCACTGCATATCGAACATATGTTCGATATGCTGATTGGGTGGGATCCCGTCACTTCGCTGAGCTACACGCGCATTCGTACTTCACCTTTCTTGAAGGGGCAGATGCGCCAGAGGACTATGTTTCTTCGGCGCAAAATCTGGATCTTAGTGCTCTTGCTCTGCTGGAAGTCGATGGAATGTATTCCCTTATTCGGGCTTTACAGGCAGCAAAAGAATCTTCTTTTCCCCTTCTTATCGGCAGTGAATTGACTCTAGATGCGGGGCAATTCTCCCGATATAGCTCATCAAAAGAAGTCGCTCGGGGCTGGGGACTACCCAAGGGGTGGGAAGATCGTGGAATTCGCCTTCCTATCCTTACGACCTCGGCGCAGGGATATCGAGATCTGTGTCATCTTATGAGCGAGTACACGCTAACGCACGATGCCCAGGAAAGCCCGGCCCACGGCCTCGGCAATATTGCTCAGATGGGAGATATCCGTATTTTGACGGGAGGAAGCAGGGGGCCTCTGCGACGGATTTTGCATGCGCAGGGGCATACGCAGGCCGATCGTTTCCTTAAGGATCTCATCGCTCTATTTGGACGTGAACGTATTCTTCTTGAGAGTGTGTTGATGCCTGGACAAGACGATCTTGGCCGCGAGCTTGCTGAACTTGCGCAAGCTAATTGCCTGACTCTTGTCGCAAGTGCTGCTCCTGTCATGGCCTATCCGCAATCGAAATATCGAGCAGATCTTTTGTGCTCATTGAGGCAGGGGCGCAGTCTTGATGATCTTCAGTATCGAATTCCCGCACAGCACGCCTTCCTGCGAAGTGCCGAAGAAATGCTGGCTCTGCATCGTAGTGCACCTCAGGCAGTGAACAATGCCTTCGAATGTGCAAATGAATGTTACTACCCCTTATCTTTTGATTCCTTGGACCTGCCCGATACGGAAGTTCCTCCGGGACATACGACGATTTCCTGGCTTAGGGAACTCACCTATTCTCGGGCAGTGGAAATTTACGGTGAGCGCAGCGCTCATCCGCAGGCGTGGCAGGTCATTGATCATGAGCTGGCAATTATCGAAAAACTAGATTTTGCGGGCTATTTCCTGATTGTTCATGACATCGTCGATTTTTGTCGTCGCTCTGGGATCATGTGCCAGGGCAGAGGCTCAGCTGCAAATTCTGCTGTCTGCTACTGCTTGGGTATCACCGCTGTTGATGCGATCAAGCATCATATGCTTTTCGAACGATTCCTTTCTCCGGGGCGATCGGGGGCTCCCGATATCGATATTGACATTGATAGCGCACGTCGTGAAGAAGTCATTCAATATGTGTATCGCCGCTATGGGCGAAGACGTGCCGCGCAGGTCGCAACCGTAATTACCTATCGTTCACAACTGGCCTACAAGGATGCCGCTCGAGCTTTAGGGATTGCGCCTGATAGCGTGCCTACTCGCGCTCAGCGTCGTGAGCGCTCCCAAAGCAGTGACTCGCCTGCTTCACAAGAGATGCTTGGAACCTGCGCGCAGCTTCTGAGCGGTCTTCCGCGTCATATGGGCATTCATTCGGGGGGCATGATTTTGACGAAGCAACCTGTGAGCGAGGTGTGCCCAATCCGTTGGGCTCGAACAAGCGGGCGCAGCGTTATTCAGTGGGATAAAGAAGATTGCGCTGATGCCGGACTGGTGAAGTTTGATCTTTTAGGACTGGGGATGTTGGGGGCTCTCGGAGGAATCTTTGATTCTCTTCAAGAATCGGGCGTGAGAAATTCTCGGGGGAAAGTTCTTTCTTTATACGAGCTCGAAGATGAAGATCCTCGAGTGTATGACCTCCTGTGTGCCGCCGATACAGTAGGGGTTTTCCAAGTGGAATCACGGGCACAGATGAATGTGCTTCCCCGGCTTCGCCCTCGGTGTTTTTATGACATTGTCATTGAGGTTGCTTTGGTGCGTCCGGGGCCGATTCAAGGAGAGGCCGTCCATCCCTACCTGCGTCGTCGCAGAGGGAAAGAGAAAGTGAGCTATCTGCATCCACTTCTTCGTCCTGCTTTGGAAAAGACCTTGGGAGTTCCCCTGTTCCAAGAACAGATGATGCATATTGCTATGGATGTTGCAGGCTTTAGCGCTACGCAGGCGGATGAGCTCAGGCATGCCATGGGTTCTTCGCGCAGTATCCAAAAAATGCAGAAGCTTCGTGAGCCTTTCATGAAGGGTCTGCAGCAGCGCGGTATTCCTCAAAATGTCTGCGAGGAAATTTTTACTCAGGTTCAAGGATTTGCCGATTTTGGTTTTCCCGAATCGCATGCCTTTTCTTTTGCCTACATCGTGTACGCATCGGCCTGGCTGAAGGTTCACTACCCCGAGCATTTCTATGCGGGGATTTTGTCTCATCAACCGATGGGCTTTTATTCGCCTTCCTCACTCATTCATGATGCACGAGGCCATGGCCTGCTTGTGTGCCCGCCTGACGTTAACCTTTCGGCTGAGAAAACCCGGGTTCTCCCCGTCAATGAAATTGAGCGTGTCATTGGTGCGCAGGCGCTTGCCGAGGCGCGTGGAGAGGTAGTCCCCGGAAAAGAGGGATTGGTTGATTCTCATGCGCAGTGGGGGATCGTGATAGGGCTTGATGCTATTAAAGGGCTTGATCGGTCTCGTATCCAGAGGATTGTACGCGAACGCCAGGACGGTTTGTATGTAAGTTTTGAGCAGCTGGCATCCAGAGCTAGGCTCCGCAGCGTTGATCTGGAAAAGATCGCCCAAGCGGGAGCCCTAGATTCTTTGGGATATGAGCGACGCGAAGGAATCTGGGCAAGCGGTAGCTTGGGACAAGACGGAGGAGATTCTGAGGAATATCAACCAATGCTCGATGGTTTTGGCTTGGAATACCATCTTCCCGAGCTTCCGTCTTTGGATGATTTTGCCCGTATCAATCTGGACTATGAGTCCATGGGGATGTCGCCAAAACAGCATCCTCTTGAGCTTCTTCGCCCCGAGATGAATACTCAGGGGGTGACGCCTGCCTGTCGGGTTACCGCGTGTGAGAACCGTGCTCGCATCAGAGTAGGAGGAATTATTACCCATCGTCAGCGTCCCAGTAGTGGCGGAGGAGTCCTTTTCCTGAGCGTAGAAGATGAAACCGGAAGCGTGAACGTTACGGTCACTGAAAACACGTGGCGACAATTTCGCCAAGAGGTGATGGCTCCGGCGGTTATTGTCGACGGCTACTGTGAAAACCTGTATGGGACACGAAGCGTACGCGCCTTCCGTATCTATCCGATGAATACGGAGCTATGCGTGCGCTCACGCGATTTTCGTTAAAGCGGGTTATGCGCGCTCACGAGGCACGTAGAGTTCAGAGAAGATTGACCAAATCACCGAAATGATCGGGATTGCAATGATTGCTCCCAGCAGTCCAGCGGTGAAGGTTCCCACCATGACACCAATACCCACGACAACGGGGTGCAAGGATACCTGGTGCCCCATGATGAGTGGTTGAAGAATATGGCCTTCGATCTGGCCAATCAACGCGATGCCCAAACCGACGATTGCAGCGGTAACAATGCCCTTGGCTGCAAGAGCAACGATCATGGCAAGGATCATCGCTGTTGGAGCACCAATAAGCGGAATGAAAGCACCGATGAAAACCAAAATTCCCAGTGCAGGAGCTACGGGGACTCCCAGTATCTGCAAGAAGATGGCTGCAAATAGACCATCTGTTCCAGCTACCAACATGGTTCCACGTGCATAGCCGGAGAAGGTTGCCCATCCTGCTTGCGCTGCACGGTTTGTCACCGCTCGCCGGTGATAGGGAAGAAGCGCGACAAACCATGACCACATCTGGTTGCCAGAGTGCAAGAAGAAGATTGTGATGAAGAAGGCAAGGACGAGGACCGAAGCAACGACAGCCGCACTCGATACATTCGCCACAGTCTCGCTGAGCAATCCCGACCAATTAGAGGCAAGGAATTGCTTGCCTTGGTTCATCAGGGTTTCATTCAGATGAGTGAGATCGTTGATGGGGATTTGGAAAGGGAGCTTGAGATGGGAAACTAGATCAGAGACCTTAACAAGCCCGTTTTCGACCTCGACAAGAAGGTTCGGCCATTGGCCAGCGATCGAGGTAATCACCAGTGTCATGAGTGCGACAAAAGTGCCGATGAAAGCCAGAAGAGAGGCAAAGACAGCTAGCCATCGATTCAACCAACGGCTGAGGAAATTTGTCAGCGGATTCAAGATTGCAGTGAGAAGAAGTGCAATAAAGATCGCAACGAAGACAGGAGTGGCCTGAGCAATTGCGAAAACCACTGCAGAAATGACGATGATGACGCCGATAATTGCCCATGAGCCAACTCCCGCCTGGGCAAGCCAGCGAGGTACAAGAGGCTTACGGGTCGTGCCGTTAAGAACGCGGTGGCTACTTGAGGGGGTGCGCGTAGGCGGAGTCCACTGGACTCTCGGCGGAGCCTGGTGGTGTCGAGGCGTCGCCTGAGTTCCGCTGCGCGCCCTGAGACGTGCAGCAGTATGCGATCCCAGTCGTTGAGCTCCTTGGGAGAGAGAAGTGACAAGCGCCCGTGAATGACGAATCAGGCGCATCGCTTGGCGCTGAGGTTTCTCAGTCATTCTCGTCGCTCTTCTGCTCTGTTGAAGTATCGCCGGGGGAGAGGCGCTCACTTACTGCTGCCGCGGCCTCGCCGATTGCTCTTTGAGCACTTTCAATCATTCGGTTTGCGGGGTCAAGAAGCTGCTCCTTGACCTTGCGGCGCATGACTTTACCCAGCGGATTGCGGGGAAGGTCAGTGATGATCGCAATCTGACGTGGAAGGGCGTAGTGAGAGACGTACTTCTCGGCCCATGCTCGGACTTGTGTAAGGGTAATCATTGGCGCGTCATCTTCCAGGATCAGCGCTGCGGTAACTTCTTCGCGCGCTTCTCCTGCGGGAAGCCCAACCACTGCAACATCCTTGACACCGGGCATTGAGCGAATTGCTGCTTCGACTTGAGAGGGGTAGACGTTGAAGCCACCCGAAAGGATCAGTTCTTTCTTGCGATCGGACATCACAAGGAAACCGTCCTTATTGATCGCAACGTCGCCGGTACGCAGCCATCCGTCTTCAGTGAAAACGCGAGCCGTTTCTTCGGGCGCATCAAGGTAGCCACTAAAGACCTGAGGGCCTTTAACGATGATCTCACCGGGGGTGCCGTCTTCAACATCGATGCTAGGGTCTTCAAGATCGACTAAACGGACATCGGTCGAGGGGAAAACGACTCCCAAAGCGCCGTGGTACCGATTATCGGCAAGGGGTGAACCGGCGATAACGGGAGACGTCTCGGACATCCCGTATCCCTCGATAATCATCCCATCGGTTGCCTCTTCCCATTGCTGGGCCAAGGTCTTCGAGAGGGGCATCGCACCGCAAATCGACCACTTAATCGTCTTCAGAGAAACGTTCTTTTCAGCAGCGCGATTCATCACGCGTTCGAACATCGGGGGAACACCGACAAAGAAAGTCACAGGTCGACGCTTATGCGCTTCCAATGCCAAATCGACATCGAACTTTGGAAGGAGCAATTGCGTGGCAGCAAGATGAACTGCGGCGCACATGAAGAAGGTCAATCCATAGGCGTGGAAGTAGGGCAACAGTGAGTAGAAGGTTTCAGCACCTTCGTGAAGCTTCCATACCCACATGCGACATTGATTGACATTCGTTCCAATATTGCGGTGGGTGAGAGGAACTGACTTGGGAACGCCATTCGTGCCACCGGTATGAAGGATCACCGCTAAATCATCGCCGGTTGCTTGGGGAGTATCAGGATGAACCAGTCGTGCGTGAGCAACTGCCTGATCCCATGAGTGGGCATCTTTAGGGCGCGTGGCACGCATTTGTTCGCGGGTCTGCCGTGCTCGTTCAATTGGAAGGCTTAAGAGCATTCGCTGTGAACGCGGCATTCCGGCCGAGATATCGACAGTGAAAATCGTATCTAAAGATTTATCACCCTCGCGAATAAATGCGTCAACCGTTTTTTCCCAGACGATTGCAACTTTCCCGCGATGGCGATCGAGTTGTTGGTGAATTTCTTCAGCGGGTGCCAGCGGATTGTGCTCAGCAGCGACGACACCAATGCGCATGCAGGCATAGAAAGCAACTAATGCCTGTGGGCAGTTGGGAAGACAGATGGCACAGACATCGCCACGGCGCAGGCCTGTCTCGATGAGTACTTGTGCGGCCCGAAGCACCTGAGCATAGAGCTGAGCGTAAGTCAGCGTAGCGCCAAAGTAGTCGACTGCAATACGTTCAGGGTAGAGCCGTGCAGAGGTCTCTAAAAGAGTGATCAACGATGTATCCGGCACGGGTACCTCTAGTGGCGTTCCCGGGTCGTACTGCCTGCGGGATTGCAATGTGAGGTCTGAAACCATGTCCACTCCTAGTAGAAAACTACTACTTACGTTAGCGTAGGTTAGCGCGCGTGGCGCCTGAAAAACGCCCAAGCATTTCCTCTTTAAATGCTGAGTATTCGCCGTTGTCAATGGACTCTCGAATGGCATCAACCAAGCGGACGGTGAACCACTCGTTGTGAATCGTTGTCAGCGTCGAGGCCAAGATTTCCTTCGCCTTAAACAGGTGGTGGACGTATGCGCGGGTGTAATGAGTGCAGGTATAGCAACCGCAGCCATCGACCAGGGGAGTGAAGTCACGCTTGAAGCGGGCGTTTGTAATATTGAAACGACCGTCGGGGGAGTAGATTGCTGCATTTCGCGCGACGCGAGAAGGGTTCACGCAATCAAAGGTATCTGCGCCGGCCTCGACGCCGCGGAAAAGATCGTCGGGTTCGGAAATCCCCAGAAGGTGGCGAGGGCGATCCTCGGGGAGCTCAGAACTCACCCAAGAAACGATTGTTCCCAGATTTTCCTTCTGCAGTGCGCCGCCAATACCGAAACCATCGAAGATCTGACCGTTAACGTCCATCTCAGCCAAGGTGCGCGCGGCATGTCGGCGAAGATCCTCGTATTGCGCTCCCTGCACAACGCCCCAGAGCTGTTGGTAGGGCTTTCCGACGCGCTCATTAGTGAGACGTTGATGGATCGCCAAGCACTGACGGGCCCATTCATGGGTACGTTCAAGGGATTCTTCTTGATAGAAACGAGGGTGAAGCAGCGAGGTCAGCTCATCGAAGGCAAACATAATGTCCGAGCCCAATTCGTGCTGAATACTCATCGAGACTTCGGGGGAGAAACGGTGCTTCGAACCGTCGATGTGGCTAGAGAAAATTACTCCCTCTTCATCGACAACAGCACGTGAAGCTTTGACAGCCTGCTTGTTGAGCTTGGGATCATCGAAGCTTGCTTGACCGCTGAACTCGGCTGAAAGTACTTTCTTAAACCCTGCGCCCAAAGAAAGAACCTGGAAACCGCCGGAATCTGTGTAGGTCGGTCCGTCCCAGTTCATGAAGGAACCGACTCCACCGGCCTCGTCAACAATGTCCGAACCCGGCTGCAAATAAAGGTGGTAAGCATTGGCAAGTACAGCCTGTGCACCCAGATCACGCACCATCTCGGGGGTGAGGGCCTTGACATTCGCTTTCGTTCCGACAGGGATGAAGGCAGGAGTTGAAATAGTGCCGTGCGCGGTGTGAATCGTGCCCGTTCGTCCCAAGCCTGAAGCGTAGTCAAGACGCGTTCGGCAATCGAAACCGCGGTCACGATCCGATGTAGGGAAAGGTCCGGTGAACTCGGCTGGTTTACTGAGCCAATTTGAGGAAGCGCTCATGCCAAGACCTCATCACTCTTCAGGTGCTCGACGCGGCGCACCAATGCAATCACGCGGTAGGTAATGGGTAGGAAGACAACTTCAATACCGACCTTGTAGACATAGCCGGTAACGATGTAGTTCACGAATTCCATCCCAGGGATGATGCCCGCAAAAGCAATCGTGCAGAAAATCACGGTATCGAAAGCTTCGCCAACCAGGGTCGAACCAATCAGACGCGCCCACAGGTGCTTAGCACCCCAGCGCTCCCTGATTTTCACCAAAACCAGCGAGTTCATGAGCTGGCCGACCAAGTATCCGCAAATCGATGCGGCAACAATGCGTGGAACAAAGCCGAGCACTGCGACAAAAGCATCCTGATTCTCGTATCCAGGACCAGCTGGAATTGACTGGACGACCCAGAAGGTCAGCGAAGCCAACAGAGACGCGGCGAAGCCCATGATGATGACCCTACGTGCCCGCGCAAAGCCGTAGACCTCAGAGAGGACGTCACCAAGAATGTAGGTGAGCGGGAAGAGGACGGCACCGCCATCGAAAACCAGATGGATTGGACCCGCATCAAGCGCCGTGACTTTCGTTGCAGCGATATTCGAAATCAAAAGGAAAGCAACGAAGCTAACAGCAACAATGTCGTACACACGAGGCTGCGCGCTGCGTTCGGCGTGCTCGGTCATCAATCTCAACTTTCTATGCGCGTGAATTAACCCTTCTATTGTGCCTGCTTGGTGCGTGAGCACGCGCGCTGGGCACCCCGTTAGAATGACAGAGTGATCAACGTTTCTCACTTTTCCTTGCGGATCGGTCCGCGCGAGCTCATTTCAGATGCCTCTTTCAGGATTGATAAGGGGATGTGCATTGGATTAGTTGGTCGCAATGGCGCGGGTAAGACAACGACGATGCGGCTTCTGGCTGGAGAAGAAGACCACGGCGCCGCTCAGTATGAAGGCACGATTACACGTAACGGAACGGTTGGATATCTTCCCCAAGATCCGCGCGAAGGTGATCCCGATCAGCTTGCGCGCGACCGAATTATTTCGATTCGCGGTATCGACGCGATCATTAAGAAAATCAAACGCGCCGAGCAAGAAATGTCGACGACCGAAGGTACACGCCAGCAAAAAGCCATGGAGCGTTACGTTCGTCTGGACCATGAATTTACTCAGGCCGGAGGTTGGGCGGCGAATGCGGAAGCCGCGCAGATTGCCCACTCCTTAGGCTTGGATGATCGCGTATTGGGACAGACTCTCTCAACACTGTCGGGTGGTCAGCGTCGACGGGTTGAACTTGCTCGCGTGCTTTTCTCGGGTGCGGATACCCTTCTGCTTGACGAACCGACAAACCACCTTGATCACGACTCGATTCTGTGGCTTCGCGATTGGATCAAGACTTTCCCCGGTGGTGTCTTGGTGATCTCCCACGACGTCAAACTGCTGGGTGACACTGTGAATCAGGTGTTCTACTTGGACGCTAATCGCGCGCATGTCGATATTTATCATTTGGGCTGGGCTGCATACCTTAAACAGCGTGAGGAAGATGAGAGGCGACGCCGAAAAGAACGAGCTGTCGCGCTGAAGAAAGCCGAACAATTGCGTGCTCAGGGTGAAAAAATGCGCGCAAAGGCCACGAAAGCCGTTGCTGCTCAACAGATGCTTCGCCGTGCCGAAGAACTGGTTGCCTCTGTTGGGAGCGAAGAGGTCCAAGAAAAGGTTGCGCGGTTGCGTTTCCCCGAACCTCTTTCCTGCGGAAAAGTGCCGCTGAGTGCACAGGGCCTGTCGAAGAGCTACGGCTCTTTGGAAGTTTTTACCGGTGTTGATCTTGCCATCGACCGCGGTTCGAAAGTTGTCGTCCTGGGGCTTAATGGCGCGGGTAAAACAACTCTTCTTCGCCTACTTGCCCGCGTTGAAGAACCCGATAGCGGAATCATTGAAGATGGCCATGGCCTCAAGCTTGGCTACTACGCTCAGGAACACGACACCTTGGATATGAATGCCACTGTTAAGGAAAACATGGCTCATAGCGCCCCGGGGTTTGACGATACGCATGTTCGCAACGTCTTGGGTCAATTCCTATTCAGTGGAGATGACGTCGACAAGCCGACACACGTACTTTCGGGTGGAGAAAAGACTCGCCTAGCGCTGGCAACCTTGGTTGTCTCGGGTGCAAACGTTCTTCTCTTGGACGAGCCGACGAACAACTTGGACCCCGCCTCGCGTGAAGAAATTTTGCACGCGCTCCATTCCTACGAGGGTGCCGTAGTTCTGGTTACCCACGATCCGGGTGCAGTGACAGCCCTTGCCCCCGAGCGCGTATTGGTTCTTCCCGATGCCGATGAAGACCTCTGGGATGATTCCTATCTGGACTTGGTGACACTCACCTAAGCCCAGATAGAACAAACACGAGGCCGCTATCTCAACCGATAGTGGCGATTGCGTGCGTAATCGGGGTTCCCGAGGCGTCGCGACGTTCGTCGAGCGCGGGAAGCTCCACCGGAGTTCCATCGGCCGAGGCTGCGCGTGGGTTATCCCCAACCCAGGCGATATCCAAGCGGTCCTCTCCGCGAAGGAAACGCTGGACGCGTACGCCTTGGGTGCCTCGTCCCTTGTAGGGGTACGCGGCTAGGGGAGTGACCTTCGCGGTTGTTTGTCCCGTCCCCGGGAGCGCTCCAGCGGCACCGGCCACGGTAACGACCACGGCCTCGTCGGGGCTACTCACTGACCAGAAGCCCAGCACGTTAGCCTCATCTGAAAGCTTCATTCCTGCCATTCCCGAGGCCGTGCGTCCCTGTGGGCGGACCTTCTCGGCCGGAGTGCGAAGAAGCTGAGCGTCGGAGGTGATGAAAACAAGGTCGGAGGTGTCGCTGCTGGGGCCAAAACCAACCAGTTCATCTCCCTTTTCAAGTGAAATAACTTCCCATTCATCGCGCTGAAGCACATCGGGCTTCAAACGCTTGACGACGCCCATGCGCGTGCCCATTGCCATGACGGTATCGGCTTCGGGATCAAGCAAGCCGACTGCAGGCGCATCGGTATGGATGAGCAGAGCACTGGGAGTTGCAGCCGCGAAAGACAATCCGGTTTCAAAGCGCGGAAGCGCGGGAAGATCGACAACGTCAATGCGGTGGGCAAGGCCATCGGAGGTGACGACTGCGATCTGCGAACGAGCAGAGGTCGAAAGCTGTGCACGGATTCCGTCGTGCGATGCGCGAGGGCCGGCTTCGATAGGATCTGCACCTTCTACTCTGGCGAGCGATCCTGCCGCCGAGAGGACAACAACACACAGATCATCGGGAACTTCGAGCGACATTGTCGTCGCTTTTCCAGTTGCGGCCGGGATCGCAGCGAGTGCGGCGCCGGGCTGCGCCTGGTCAACCTGGGTGCCGGTTGCTGAAAGAAGAAGGGTCCGACGAGGCGTTCCCAAGCGTGCTGCAACCTCTGAAAGTTCCTGGCTGATGAGCGCGTAGAGACGATCTTGAGAGGCCAAGATCTCTTCCAGCTCTGCGATCTTTGCATTGAGCTCATCGCGTTCAGTTTCGAGTTCGATACGAGAGAACTTTGTGAGTCGACGCAGGCGCAATTCAAGAATGTGGTTTGCCTGGACTTCAGAGAGATCGAAAGCAGTCTGGAGGCGTTCGCGGGCGGTTTCGACGTCATCGGAAGAGCGAATAATGGCAATGACGTCATCAATGTCGAGAACTGCAATGAGCAAACCCTCAACCAGATGCAGGCGGTCACGGCACTTTCCAAGGCGGAAGTTGCACCGACGAGTCGTGACGTCGATTCGATGATCAAGGAAAACTCGGAGCATATCTTTGAGCCCCAGCGTCCTTGGTTGGCCATCAACCAATGCAACTGCGTTGATCGAGAAGGAATCTTCTAAAGGGGTGCGAGCATAGAGCTGTTGGAGTACTGCTTCGGGATTAAAGCCGTTTTTGACCTCGATGACCAACCGCAGGCCGTGAATGCGGTCGGTGAGGTTCTGTACCGCCGAAATTCCCTTCAAACGACCGGCAGAAACATTTTCTTTGATCTTCTCAATGACCTTCTCGGGTCCGACCATGTAGGGAAGCTCAGTGACGACAAGGCCCATTTTCCGTGCGGTCACACGTTCAACCTGTACCTTCGCGCGAGTCTTGAATGCGCCACGTCCTGTTTCGTAGGCATCCTTGATGCCTTCCAAGCCAACAATTACGCCGCCTTCCGGTAAGTCTGGGCCGGGTACATAACGCATGAGGTCAGCAACGGAAGCATCGGGATGCTTGAGAAGATACTGCGCCGCTGCAATTGTTTCTGAGAGGTTGTGGGGTGCGATGTTCGTTGCCATACCCACAGCGATACCTGAAGCGCCATTGACGAGAAGCTGAGGGAAACCGGCAGGGAGGACCTCCGGCTGCATGAATTGATTGTCGTAGTTGGGAACAAAGTTGACGGTGTCTTCATCAAGAGACGCAACCAGGTCCAAGGCTGCTGGAGCCATCCGCGCCTCGGTATAACGTGCGGCAGCGGGACCGTCGTCAAGGGAGCCGAAGTTTCCGTGTCCATCAACCAAGGGCAGACGAAGGTTGAAGGGCTGGGCCAATCGAACCAGAGCGTCATAGATTGCCGAGTCACCGTGAGGGTGAAGCTTACCCATTACCTCGCCGACAACTCGCTGAGACTTAACGTGACCGCGATCGGGACGGAGCCCCATTTGGTCCATCTGGAAAAGGATGCGGCGTTGAACGGGCTTCAAACCGTCGCGTGCGTCAGGGAGAGCGCGTGCGTGGATGACAGAAACAGCGTATTCGAGGAAGGATCCCCTCATTTCTGTCGAGACATCGATTTCTGTGATGTTCTGATCAGCATCGGGGAGATTGAGCTTTTCGTCCTTCGTTCGCATGGGTCGATTCTCTACGAAATTGGCGTAAAACCGCCAGGTACACGCCGCTCTTGATAGAATTAGACGGTGAAATTAGATCGCGATATCGAGCGTGCTGGCTTCTTCCCTGACCTTGCAATTCGAGCCGTTCATCGCTTACTCGGCAATGAAGAGGTCCGTGCGTCGCTCGTGCAGGTTGAAGCGGCATTCGATCGCGGGTCAATGTTCCGCCACTTAACAGTTCTTGTTCTCACTCAGAGTTGCTTTATTCAGGTGCACGTTGATGAGGGGGATAACCACAGTGCTGTTGTAGTTTCGGCTGCCCGTCCTATTCGTGCGATATCGGGAGTTTCAGTTCAAGAAGTTATTGCTGATCCCACTCAGGGACACGAGGTGTCTGAGATGACGATCAGTATTGATATGGGCTCTCAAAAGCGCAGCGATATCGAACAGCTCCGCTGTGATGATCCGACATGCCAAGCCGATCATGGTTTCATGGCCCGTAGCTATCCCGATGATATTTCTCTTCGAGTCTCGCAGTTGGCAGATGGCTCGCGTACGTATACGGACGCTCAAGTTTTGGTTGATGCTCTTCTTGAGGTGGTCCGTAATGCTCAATGACCATCTCCGGGCTACAGGAGCCTCCTTACCGAGCGCGGATGATTTTCGCCTGACGCAGGTGATTCCCGCAGTGATGGGAGCAGTTGAACCCGAATTATCACTCGCTCGGCCCGATCTTTCCTCAAGTTTGGGACTGGAACGAGCCAAAGCCGCAGTAGTCATTCTGGTCGACGGCCTGGGCCTCATTCCCCTGATGGATCACTTAGGACACGCGCGAAACCTTCGTGGATTCCGGGATCAGATCCACACTGCTTACTCGGTTGTCCCATCGACGACTGCTGCAGGTATTACCGCCTGCGGAACGGGTCAGCTTCCTGGTCGCACCCGCATGGTTGGTTACAGCGTCCTTCATGGCGAGCGCCTCTTTAACCTGCTTGCCTTCACGGATGGGATCGATCCAACGCAGTGGCAAGAATGCCCGACCTTCTTCGAACAGCTTTCTGCTGCTTCGGTCCCGTGCGCGACCATCCTTCCAGCCAAGTTTGCTGGCTCTGGACTCACTTCAGCCGCTCTTCGAGGTGCTCGCTTCGTGCCGGCTACGTCTTGGGAAGAACGGTGCCAGGCGGCAATTGACCAGATTCGCTCTGGGACGAAGTTGGTGTATCTCTATTGGTCTGACATCGATGCCGCGGGTCACGCTCACGGGGTTGGATCAGGGCAGTGGAGCGATGCCTTAGAAGACTTCGATGCAGGACTTGGGCGTTTCCTGAGCTTACTTCCAGACGACGTTCGTGTTGTTCTCACCGCCGACCACGGCATGGTGAATATTGATTTTGATCAGCTCTATAACGTCGCCGAGCTATCACCCTTGAGCCAGGGCGTGCGCGCAGTTGCGGGGGAAACGCGCGCAGTTCATGTTCACTGTCTTCCGGGTACAAACGAGCTGCAAGTGAGGAACCGCTGGGAAGAATTCCTCGGAGAGCATGCATGGGTAGTGGGAGCTGATGAACTACCGGCATTGATCGGTACGGGCCCGGGTCTTGCCGAAAGTGGTGATTTCGTTGTCTTCTCACGAGGCCGTGGTGGGATAGTCGATAGCCGCACTCAAAGCTCGGGAGCTATGACACTGATCGGCGTCCACGGCTCTCTAACACCCGATGAAATGCTGATTCCGCTAGCGGTGCTTGCTTAGGGACGCGAGCCAAAAACGATCTCGTCCCAGCTTGGAACGGAACGCCTCTTTGACTTTTTCGCAGCAGCGGGAGCTTGAGGAATATCTTCAAGCTGTTCAAGCGGCAGGGGTTGATCTTCAACGGCCTCTGTTGTTTCCGCAGATTCTTTTACCTCTGAGGAACTCTTTCGTGCCTCGGTTAAAGAATGGATACGCGCTGCCAAGGATTCAACCCCGGCGGGCAGATGGGGACGCTCCTCTGAGATCTCCTCTTCGTCTTCCTCATCATCCAGCTCGTACTCAATTTCTTGGGGCTTTCCGCGTTGAGCATTGAGCTGCTCGACCAGTGCTTCACGTTCTTCGATATCAGAGCGATCCACAGAGACAACGGGGGCCGGAACAGGAAGTGAAGTAAAACTCTGGACTCCGGTCGGGGAGGCGGTCTCGGTCAGCCAACGGGCTTCCTCGTCAATGGCCTCGAGATGGCCGGAAGCCTGTAAACGCCACTGCGCACCGTGCTCGACGGCACCCTGAATGAAAGTCAAGTGAATGACCCAAGGGGAATCGGCCTGGCGCGATGCTGACCAATGCAAAGAATCTGGGGAAACTCCTCGGGCTGCGAGACGGTCAACGACCAACTCTCCCATGACGGGCGAATCAGGAAGATTTCCAATAGGACTGGAAAGGGCGCGCTGAAGCGCATAATCCTTCTCTGCCTGAACGGGAGCTTCGAAGCGAGTAATTTGCGAGACCTCAACATTGTGTTCGCGTGCGATATCGACAGCTCGCGCACCAGAGCGAAGCAAGGCTTGGATTTCACGAGGACGCAAGGGCTTATCTTCTGTAATCGCCTCGATCCGCGGACGATCGCGACGGACGGCACCTCGCAGTTCGTCTGTGATCGGGGTGGTGTAACGACGGCCTTCACTGTCGGTGAATACCAGTGTTTCCTCGTCAGCACCTACTCCGAGAAGATCAAGATCGATCATCGCTTTTCCTCCTTGCTTCGTGGTCAAATTTTCTCAAAGATGGCGTTAAAATCCTTGATTGCCGGGGCGCGTGTCCTTTTCAGTAGCGCGAAAATTTTCAACGTGTTACCCTGCAGCGCAGCGAATGTGTTACGCGGGAGCGCAATACATGATGAGAAAAAGGGAGGACAAAATGGCCACCGATTACGATGCACCTCGTAAGAATGACGATGATGTTGCAGAGGACTCCATTGAGGAGCTGAAGTCGCGTCGCAATGATTCTGGTTCGGCAAATGTCGACGAGGATGAAAATGAGGCCGCAGAGAATTTTGAGCTTCCCGGTGCAGATCTTTCGAAGGAAGAGCTGACGGTTCACGTCGTTCCCAAGCAGGATGACGAATTTACTTGCTCAATGTGCTTCTTGGTCCATCACGCTTCTCAGCTTGCCTACGTCGATGACAATGGACAGCCCGTCTGCACTGAGTGTGCTGGCTGAGCGTGAGATAATTCAGTTATGTTCGGACGTTCACGCAAGGAAGACACTGTTCAAGAAGAGGTAGAAGAGGAAGCGCGCCCCCAGCTCTACGACGAGTCAGAACTGTGGCAGATCCCCGGCCCCCGCGAAGAATACGAAGTTGATACCTCGGTCGATTATGTTGACCTAGGTTCACTGCGCATTCCTGCCGTACCTGGAATGCAGATTCGTGCACAAGCTGGTGAAGATGGTCAAAGCATCATTCGAATTATGTTGGTGCTCGCTTCTTCGGGGCTCCAGTTCTCTATTGCCGCCGCGCCGCGTTCGGGTGGAACCTGGGATGAACTTCGTCCGCAGATTCGCGCTGCCTATGAAGAGGGCGGCAGCACAGTTCGCGAAAAGCACACTCGCTACGGTGATGAGCTTGAAGTTGATGAGGCAGTGACGCTTCCCGATGGGAAGAAGGGCACCACGCGGACCCGAATTATCGGGCGTGAGGGTGACCGTTGGTTCGCGCGAATCGACATGGTCGGTCCTGCAGCATTGGGCGGTCAAGAAGCTGATGACTTCGAGGAGCTCATCGATCGGGTTGTTGTCGTACGCGGCGACGAACCTCGGCCGCGACTGGATCTATTGCCACTTCATCTTCCCGATCAAAGCGCAACACGAGTTCCCAATGTTTAAGAAACTCATTGACCGCGCAGTGAAAAGGCTTTCGCTGAGTCGTGAAGACATCGACGCTAACGATGAGAAACAGAGCCGGGAAGAACGCGGGCGTTTAGCCGTCGCTGACGTACAGGATCGCCAAAAAGCGATTCTCTTTGGGACGATTCAATCGGTCACCTACTATCCGGAAAATATCCGTCCGCTGATTGATGCCACCCTCTTCGACGGAACGGGGACAATTGTCCTTCGCTGGCCGGGACGCAGTGACATCCCCGGTATGCATGCGGGAGTTCACCTCGAAGTTGAGGGAACAATTGGTGTCAGCAACGGGGTAAAAGTGATGACAAACCCGCTCTATCGTCTGATTGCAGAGGACAATGTCGAATAACCGATACGCGTGGCTTGCCCAAGATGAGTTTTCGGCCTCTGATGTTCTTGGGGGAGCGCGCGGTATTGCCGAGGCCGTGGTTCCCGGCCTCGTATTCTTAGGTTGCTACCTACTCAGCGGTGCGCTTCTGTTGTCCGCGATCGCCTCGGCATTGTGCTCAGTGCTATTTGCAATCATCCGTCTCATTCAGCGGCAGTCGATTGTCCAATCTCTGTCAGGGCTTCTTGGGGTTGGAATTGCTCTGGTATGGGCACTCGTCTCGGGGAGGGGAATTAACTTCTTCACCTGGGGTCTTGTGACAAACGCAGCATGGGCATTGGTCTTACTGGTCAGCTTGGTTATCGGGTGGCCACTTGTTTCGGTACTTTTTGGACTCTTAACCGGGCGTCCCATTCGTTGGGTGAAAGAGCCGGAGTCGCGCGATCTCGCAGCTAAATGCGTGTGGCTGACCTTGGCCTGGTCTGCAGTCTTTATCATCCGCTTGGCTGTTCAAGTACCCCTGTGGCTGAACGAACAAGTCGCGTGGCTTTCAGCAATGAAGATCGCGTTGGGAATCCCGCTTTTTATTCCTGTTGCCTGGCTGACCTGGTGGCTCTTGAAGGATGATTTCCGGCTGCATCCTGCGCATTCCGATTCTGCGCAGAATGCTGAAGAGGACTAGCTCGTATCTCTAGGCCTCGGATTCTACTTCCCGCGTTAACATGCGCTTCAGTGCGGTCAGAACCTGACCTCCGCGATCTGAAATCAGCAGAACAAGTTCATCACCAGCCTGGTAGGAATCATCTGCCTGAGGTGCAAAAGGCGCGCCGTCACGCAAGAGCGCGCTCAAGACAACACGCGGCGGGAATGCGACATCGCCAATGCTTCTGCCAATGATTGGTGAGTCGTCTGGCAAGACAAAGGCGTACATCGCAGCCTGTGCAGAGTGGAAGGCAAAGAGCTTGACCGGTGTTCCGACGAAGATTGCTTCCTCGACCAAGGCAGTCATAATGCGCGGAGTCGAAACGGGAACGTCCACACCCCAAGAGGCGTCGAATAGCCACTCGTTCTTTGGATTGTTTTGGCGTGCAACAACACGCGGGACAGCGAATTCAGTCTTCGCAAGAAGCGAGATCACCAAATTTGCTTTGTCATCTCCGGTTGCTGCCAAAACGACATCGGCATCACGCACGCCCGCTTCCGAAAGTGCTTCGGGGGAGCATGCATCGGCAAGAATCCATTCGGCGTCAGCCACTGAAGCGACACGCAGCTGGTCGGGTTTTTTATCGATGAGGGTCACGTCGTGACCGTGATCGAGTAGTTCAAGGGCGACCGAGCGTCCTACGGATCCAGCTCCGGCGATAACAATCTTCATCTCTTAGTCCTCTAGGCGTGGTGCGCGTGTCAAGATGTCACGCAAGGGAAGTGGATCTTCACCAGAGATTGCAAAATACAGCTGGTCATGTTCTTGTATGACTAACTCTGGACGGGCGGGAAGAATCGTTCCTAAGCGGGAGACAAAGGCAATCCGTTCACCCGTCAAGTTCTCGACTGCGGGGAAAGAAAGTCCGTACCAATCAGCGATTGGAGTGGCGGTGACCAAAGAAACCAGTCCGGAGGGGTGCGTCCATGTCACAGCGGCATCAGGCGGCATTAGGCGACGAAGCACCGATTCAGTCGTTCGTTTGACCGTGGCGACCGTGGGAATCCCCAGGCGTTCGTATACGAAGGCCCGTTCTGGGTCGTAGATTCGAGCAACGACACGCTCGACATGGAAAGTTTCGCGCGCAACACGGGCGGCAATGATATTCGAATTATCGCCATTTGATACCGCAGCAAAGGCGTAGGCATCTTTAATTCCCGCTTGTTTTAAGGCATCGCGATCCATGCCAAGTCCAGTGACTCGGCGGCCCGAAAAGTCTTGAGAAAGGCGTTGGAAAGCCTTGGAATCAGAGTCGATGACTGCGACGGAGTGTCCCTGCGCATCCAAAATAGTCGCAAGACTGGCGCCGACCCGGCCGCATCCCATAATTACAAAGTGCACACTCCAACGCTACTCGCACAAAGCGGTCATGGCACCTGTTTGACTCAAAAGTCGCTCTGTACGTGTCCAAAAGTGACGCTCTGTCATCCAGAGGATACGCTTAAGAGGTGTCATCATTCGTTGAGTCCGCAAAACGCGTTTTAATCGGACGTCCTATTCGTTCCAAGGCGGCGGCCCGTCAACTTCTCCCTAAGAGACTTGCTCTTCCGATCTATGCTTCCGATGCGCTTTCGTCTGTTGCCTACGCGCCGGACGAAATTCTGCTGACCCTTGCATTGGCAGGTTCTCTTGCTCTCATCAAGTCGGTGTGGGTCGGTGTGGTTGTTGCCTGCGTTTTGGCTGTCGTCGTTTTGTCTTATCGTCAAACCGTTCACGCCTACCCTTCAGGTGGCGGCGACTACGAGGTTGTCACAACGAATCTTGGCCCCAGTTGGGGACTTCTTGTGGCCTCGGCACTTCTTGTCGACTATGTCTTGACGGTCGCGGTGTCAATCTCTTCTGGCGCAAACTACCTGACCACGATCTTCCCGGGTCTGCGCGGTTCAGAAGTTCCCATTGCGGTTGGACTGATTATTTTCCTCACTCTCGTCAACCTTCGAGGAACGCGAGAAGCGGGGACAGCATTTGCGATCCCAACCTATGCCTACATGATTGCTATTGCAGTGATGATCATTGTCGGCTTTGTCCGTCTATTCATGGGGAACCTACCCATGGCGGATAGCGCTGCTTACGACATCCACGCAGCAAGTTCACACCTTGATGGGCTGACCGGTTTGGGCGGAGTTTTCTTGCTGATGCGCGCTTTTTCTTCCGGCTGCGCGGCCTTAACGGGGGTCGAGGCCATTTCAAATGGCGTCCCGAACTTTAAGCGTCCGAAATCGCGCAACGCAGGAATTACCCTGCTGATGCTCGGTGGTATCGCCGCTTCGATGATGATCTCCATCCTCGTATTAGCACGTCATACGGGGCTCCAGATGGTTGACGATACCTCGATGGTTTATCTCCACGGCAGCGCCCAACCTGATGTGCACTTCGCTCCGGTCATCAGCCAATTGGCCTCGACGATTTTTGGCGACGGCTCGCTTCTCTTCATTTTCGTGACTGCAGTGACGGGCTTCATCTTGATCCTTGCGGCAAACACCGCTTTCAATGGCTTCCCAACCCTGGCCTCGGTTCTCTCGCGCGACTCCTTCCTGCCTCGTCAGCTTTACAAGCGTGGTGATCGTCTGTCGTACTCCAATGGCATCATGGCCCTCGCTGTGGGTGCCTCGGCATTGGTGATTCTTTTCGATGCAAGCGTCACTCGATTGATCCAGCTCTACGTTGTCGGTGTTTTCGTTTCATTTACGCTTTCCCAACTGGGAATGATCCGTCACTGGAATAAACACCTGCGCCTTCCACAAAATGGCAGTGAACGCAGCAAGGTGCTTCGCTCGCGTTCTGTAAACATCATCGGCTTTATGATGACCGGATTCGTTCTTGCTGTCGTTCTGGTCACGAAATTTACTCACGGTGCTTGGATCACCGTTTTGCTTATTGCTCTGGTCTTCACCATCCAGCGTTTAATTCGCCGCCACTATGACACGATTCGTGGCCAGCTGCGGGTGGAGGATTGGCATACGCGGCGTGCCCTGCCTTCACGCGTTCGCGCTTTGGTTTTGGTGTCGAATTTATCGAAGCCTTCAATGCGTGCCATTGCGACGGCACGCGCGCAGGCTCCCATCAATTTGGAAATTGTTTCAGTTGTCTCAGACCTCGAGGAAGAAAAGCATATTCGTCGCGAATGGAAGGAATCAGGTCTTCCTGTTCCTTTGACGCTGATCGCCTCACCATTTAGGGACATCACACAAATCGTCATTTCTTATGTACGTTCAAGGCGTCAGCGTTCACCGGAAGAAATGCTGGTTGTCTATATTCCACAGTTCTTGGTTCAGCACTGGTGGGAGAACATTCTCCATAACCAGATGGCCTTGCGGTTATCTCGATCTCTTTTACGAATCCCCGGCGTCGTGCTCACCATTGTCCCCTGGAAGCTTGGCGAAGATATCCAGGTCGATGGAACCCAGAGCGTCAATGATCCATTCAAGCGCCAGTGAGGAGAGATTCACTCATGAGCGATTCTGATGAACTGATTGAGCTCACAATCGGGGCTCCTGCGCATGGTGGCGCCTGTGTTGCACGCGATGATTCCGGGCGCGTTGTTTTCGTTCGATTCGCACTTCCAGGTGAGAAGGTACGCGCACGTGTCATCGATTCACAGAAGCGTATGTTGTGGGCCGAGGCCGTCGAGATTCTTGAGCCCAGCCCTGATCGAATTCCCAGCGTGTGGCCGGCAGCTGGCCCTGGTGGCGTAGGTGGGGGAGAACTCTCCTTCGTCAGCCCTGAAGGGGGACGTCGTTGGAAAACCGATGTCCTCGAAGACCAATTGCGACGTATTGGTCGTGAGCGCGTCGCCGAGCAGGTCGAGGCCATTGGGGGAGTGAGCGTCCAACCGGCGCCCGGTGATGAGAACCGTGAAGAGCTTCTGGGACGACGCACACGTATCGAGTGTGTCGTGAATGAAGCTGGTCGACTTGGTATGCGCCGCTATCGCTCGCATGAGATTCAGGTGCTGGATTCTATGCCCTTAGCCGCCAAAGAGATCAATGAACTTGATGTCTGGGAAGGCAATAAGGTTTTTTCTCACCTTCCCGAAGGCTCGCGAGTCCGTTTGATCGCTGCTCCCGGTCAGCCGGCACTGATTTGCACGGATGAGGGCTGCTGGGATGCTCAGGGAGATGCGTGGTATGGACCGGTGACGTGGACAGTTTCCCGCGAAAACGGAGCGGATCAGTATTGCGTTCGGCCTCAAGGTTTTTGGCAAACGCATCGTCGTGGAGCTGAAGTTTTAGCCCGAAACGTTGAGGATATCGTCGCCTCGCTCGGTGCTTCCCGAATAATGGAACTTTACTCGGGGGCAGGACTCTTTTCGCTGCCGCTGTCACGCCTTGTGGGCAGTGCCGGGCGCCTAGTGACCCTTGAAGTCGACGAGGCTGCCGTTGCCGACGCCGTGGCAAACGTTGGTAGTGACGTGCTTGACGCTTTCGTTGGCGACTGCGATGCACCTGCAGTGCGCGAACTCAATAGCGAATTGGGGGGTGCGGAGATCATCATCGCTGATCCTCCAAGATCCGGAGCTGGCAAAGATGTCTGTCATGCGATGGCCAGTACCGGGGCAGAGCACATTCTGCTTGTGTCCTGTGATCCTGCCGCAGCTTCACGTGATCTGCATGATCTTCTTGAGGAGGGCTACCGGATCGCCGATATGCGTGCCTGGGATCTCTTCCCCTACACGCACCACTTTGAAGTGATGACGTTACTGGAGAGGATCTAGAGTTCTTCGCTGGACTTAGGTTGAGGAAATAAGGCTATTAGTTGGATGCAGTTGGGGGGCAG
>JBHRQN010000007.1:0-49853 GCA_042645485.1 Pauljensenia sp. | reverse complement strand
CCGGCACACGTCCGGCGTTGCACCCCCTTTCGGTCTTTCCGGTTAGTCCCGGTCCGTTTAGCTGTTCTCAGTCATAAAACGACTGATCAATGAACGGATTTCATCCCAAGCAACAGAGTCGGGCACGGATAGCGACCCGTGGAAAGTACCCGCAAACATATGCAACTCAGCAATACACCCGCTATCAACCAGGCCAGTTGCCAGAGAGATCCCCTCATCTCGAAGGGGATCGACAGGATTCACAATGACTAGTGCCGGAGGGAAGCCAATTTCCCTCATGTGTTCCCGCGGCTTGGGGAATGCCGATTCGATGAGCGCGTCGGGGATCTCCGACTTCTTTTCCGTTTCATCCTTAGCCTGCGCAAGCCCAAAGAAGTGTTGCCATGCACCGGCTGCCGCGCGACGCGTCCAAATTGGGCCATCTGCAAAGAGCGAGCTTGAGTGCGTTGACAAGCTCGGGTCAATGCACGGTTCGAGCAAGACAAGGCCCTTGATCATGGAAGAAATCCGCTCATATTGAGCCGCAGTTTCTTCGTCTTGTGGCACTTGCGCAGCCAATCCGTAGAGGCGGCTCACCATGGAATAAGCCAATCCAGCTCCCGCGGAATCTCCCAAAACGAAAATTGGACGTTCATACCCAAAACACTCAAGGGCCTCGGCAAGGGCGGAAATACAGTCGTCAACGGGGATCGGGAAGGGAAATTCGGGTGCGAGGCGGTACTCGGGAGAGAGGACGATCGCACCGAAGCGCGTTGCAAGTTCATCATTCTTCGCATCGTCGAATGTCGCTCGCCCAGCGACGTATCCCCCACCGTGGATTGACACCAGAATCGGTGCGTTATCCCGCAGGTTAGCGGGGATGAAAGTACGTCCGCGCGCGGTCACGTCGACTTTATTGTCTGCTTCGTGGGGATTGGAAAGAAGGGCATCTCCCCCGGCGCGCATCGCAGGCAAATCCCATGTTGTTTGCTCAGGAGTTTCAGTGATGATGGAAGTGAGCTCGGGCCGCAGGAAGAAGGGATCAGTACTCATCGTTCCTCACTTACTCGGCGTAACCCGGGAAAAGAATGCGTCGACGGCATCGTAGAAAGGTGCGGGAGCCGAGCGACGCACGCAGTGACGGGCGTGGGGAATAAGGAGCGTTTCAACAGCCGGGTTCCCCAATGCGTTGATTTCCTCAAACCCACTTTGTCCGATCAGCACGTCGTCGCCATCGCCGGTCATGAGCAGGGTCGGCACCGAAATGGGGGAGAGGATTTCTTCGCGGCTTCGGCTTCCACTGACAACTCCTCGCGCAAGGAAGTTGCGGTCAACTTGGGCTTTCCCTTGAGCCCAGCCACCGGCCTCGGAAGGACTCCACTGGGGATAGTCCTTGAGGAGAAGATCGATTTCGCGCCCCATCCACTGCGTAACTTCGTTGCAGCGCGCGACTCGGTCTTCGGCGGACGCGCGGAAGTGCTCGCGTTGGGAGGGGGTGAGAAGTGCGGGGTCTTCCAGCACAAGGGCGTCAACGGGGGCGAGGCCTCGTGAGACGACTTCAGCCGCAGTCGCTCCGCCCATCGAGTGGCCGAGGAGGGTAACAAAGGGGGTGGGTGAGGCTTCTTCGATCGTGCAGATTAACGAGGCCGCGGTGCTCACGAGTGCTTCGAAGGGGTCCTCGAGCTGCGTGGGAGTGAAGCGCGGGGAACAGCCATGCCCGAGGGCATCGATCAAGACGACTTCATAGTCGTTGGACCATCGAGCGGAGATATCACTGAGCGATGCGGCATTGTCGGTCACGCCATGAAGAGCGTAGATGCGTCCCTTTGAGGGGGTACCTGAAATATTCGCGGCAAGGCGCGCCGGGGTCATTGCTTCTCCTCCATGAACATCTGCGCAATACACAGAAAGCATATGGGAAGCGTGCTGCTAATCTATGGGTACGCTCCACACACTCAATCATTCTGATCATCACGGAGGATGCCATGGACGAGAGCAAGATCGAAAACGTCATGTCTGAGCTGCTTGGTGAGGGCTACCGTATTGTCAGGGATAACGGCGAGTTGTCCCCGATGATCGAATGGGTCGACTGGGCGGGTAATCCCGACGACGAGGACGATGAAGAACGCGTCGAAGTGAATTTTGCCGACGGAACGATGGAGACCTACCCCATGGGCGTCGAGCTTCGTCAGATCTGGCACGAAGACGCGGAGTAGGAACGAGCGGCGACAGCGGCTTTTCTCCGTCAAGCGAAAGACCACTGCCTCCACGCAGGAAGACGAGGCCTAGCTAAGTTTCGACAACTCAGCTTCCGCGGCGCCCATAGCTCGCGGGATCAACAGGCCGGCGATACTTCGGCAGCCCTGCAACGACCAGCAGATACGACTCCGCAACCAGCTCACGGACCAGTTCGGCCCTAATCCCCGGGCCAGCCATCACACTGATCCAATGCTTCTTGTTCATGTGATAACCCGGTGTAATTGATTCAAAGCTTTCGCAGAGCGCACGGGCTTCCTCTGGATCCGCCTTGAGATTCACCATCCGCTTTCCCCGGATGCTTGAAATCATGAACCACTTCCCGCAGACCCGAGCCGCATCGCATTCCTCGTTAAAGGGATAGAGCTCGCTTGCGGGAAGCTTGAGCGCAGTGTCGACGACAGCTTTCCACAGCTGTTCATCGTCTAGGTCAGCCTGCACACTAGCCCCCATTCAGCGCGTCGCCCAAGTAACAAAAAAGCGGCCCACACGGGGCAGCTAGCGGACCAAAGGTGGTCACGATGGATACAAAGGCTGGGGTGGGTGCAGTACGAGGCCCGCTGGGTGCAAGGTTCGGCATCGTGGGCGCCATAGCCCGGCAGAGGGCATATGCCAGGAAGATAAACATACCAATCCAAGTAATTGGAGGCCCAGGCAAATCCTTGCATGTTAAATATCCAATACCTCGTAGGGTTTTGCTGAAAGCGCGGATTTACATTGCTCAGCCAAGTACGCATCCGCCAACTCCAGCTGCGCAATATCTGGATATACCTCTAGCGTTTTGTCACCTATTAACCAGAACTCTCGCGACCAGGTCTCAGGATGATCCCAGATTCGGTAGCTCCCTTTAACCTCATCAGGTAAAAGCCTGCGGATTTTTGTTGCAACAGCGAGCTGCCCTTTTGCTGTTTCGTAAATTGTATTAATTTGGACGCCACCATCCACCGGGCGTTCAACGCGGACTATCTCTCGGCCGTAAAACATCACCTTCCTCCGCGAGCCGTTTTCGTAGAGCGTTAGTTCTATTTTTCCGTAACCTTTTTCAGTGTTTTGTCGGTTGGTCAAATAGTCCTGAAGCGCTTGGACGACAGCCGCTGAAACACTTTCCGCATGCTGCGCAGCTCGTTCAAATAGTTCCATATCCGCTTCTGAGACGTAAATATTCTTTGTAGGCATGTTTATAAACATACTCATACTTTCTCCGTTTGGCAACCCTGCAGAAATGTCACTGGTTCCAATTGTGAGGAGGGTATCGACGGTAGACCTGAATGGCATACATGATGATGGGCGTTAAGGCAGATTGACTGCGAAGATAGAGAAGCCCAAGGTCATATGCACCTGGGGCCAAGGGGTGCAGCCGAACTACAGACTCATTCGTCGTTGAACGCGATAGCGATTGTTCCGCCGGGGTGGATGGTGGCATGGTCAACGAGGGCTCGCCAGGCTTCGGGCGTGTAGCTGATTGCAGGGTTCTCACTGCGGTATTGGTGGAACGCGGTGATGGCCGCAAGCTTGGCCTCGAGCATGTGAGGATTACCGAGCTGGTCGAGGGCAGCTTCGAGTACCTCGGGGCTGGCCGTGGTGGGTTAGGTGCGGGACTGCAGCAGGCGTTCCATCAGGTCATCACCCGGCGAGCTACCGGCGTATTCGCGGATGGAGGTGGCGCGCACGATCTCGTAGATCTCGTACCAGTACACGTTCGCCTGCTTACTGAAGCTCTGGCTCATGACCACGAACGGGGGGCGATCGCGGCACCCGTGGTGGGGTGCTTGCCTAGCAGGCCGAACTTGCTGATTGCTTCCTCGCACTGGATGTAGCGGGCAAACGCCTGCGCGTAAGCCTCAATCAGGCGCGGAGACACAAACGAGGCGACCCCGCGCGCGTCCAGCCACGCCCAGGTCTCCCGGTAGAGCTCCCCAGCCAACAGCGGCTGCCCGTCACGCTGGGTCGCGGACAGGTAGGCCGACGGCTCCGGCATGGTCTCACCCTCAAGCAGCGCACCATCGCCCACGTCACCGCCCTCCAAACCGAAGGGGTCGAGGTCTGCGGGTTCAAGCAGGCGGGGGGCGGGCTTTCCGGCCTCGAGCTTGTCCTTGAGTGGGTCAGGTTTCGCGCCTGCGCGCACGCGCCTGCCGCCGCGGTTGGTGCCATCTTTGGCCACGGATTTTCGCCTCCTCTCAGGTGCGCTGGGGTCAATCGGGAGTTTGATTCGGACTTTTTCTGCGCGGCACCCCAGGCCCGCTGAAGCCCCTCGAGTCCATAGAGATCCTGACCGTCCCTCCCGTAGGGGACAATGAGAAGCTATCGGGGGAAATTCGACGACAAACAAGCCAACGCAAGGAAGAAAGAGCATAGCTGTGAAAACGCAAAATATAAATGAAGACAACACAGGTAGCTCTCACCAGACATCAACCGCACATGCACATCAAGACAAAACGCGCACGATAAGACGCGTCCTCTGGTGGATGGGCTTAGTTTTATTGATTCCATCCCTAGAAGGGTGGACTAGCAGCGAAGATGCATTCTGGATATTTCGTGAGTTCCCAACACCGGTTGCTCAATATTCCAATGCCGTTACTCAACGAATTGTGACAGTTCTGCTCGTTGGATTTGGATGTTGGTGCGTAGTTGGTTTACTTAAAGTCACATCTGTGTACGATTTTGCAAGGGCAAATTTTTCGCAGAAACAGAACCGCAATGGGAAAACGCTAACGAAGATACTCGTTGCCATTGTGACAATATGCATGTCAATCATTGCAGGACTGTCGCTGATTGTGCTTCTGGTGGATGTGAGTGGCACTCCGCTGTGAGTGGATACATGGTAAGTACTGGCTATCCACTCACAGCCTTACGCTCAACGCTCCACTGACTAAACATCATCGGCGAGGACTATCTAAGAATGCGGCGTAAGCGCGGGCAAGCGTTTCAGATTCTCTACGATCAGGAAGTCGACTGGCCCCTGATGCGCTAAGCAATTTTTCCTTTCCATAGTCGAAGTTTTCGAAGATCCAGATATCGATACCATCAGCGAGTTTCTGAAAAACTGACACCACATTGTCGGCGTTAGCTGAGAGTCGGCTCCGAAGCCCCGATCCGCCCCAGCTGGTAGCCATATCTCAGCCCCACACGCCCGGCCCTGACACCCCGAAAACCGCCCAGGAACAGCAAAACGCCGCCCTGGCACTTCCCGGCAGGCCGGAAATCTCTGTATCCAGAGTGACGTACTAATGGAGCGGGCGACGGGAATCGAACCCGCGCTGTCAGCTTGGGAAGCTGAAGTTCTACCATTGAACTACGCCCGCGAAGCGCCTGATACCAATCTGCATGACCGGCACAACTCGTTCATCATAGCGGCTCCCCCGGCTGCAGTCCAAAGCATGACCCCTAGACTTAAAGGCGTGACTTCACCCAGCCCGCGCCCCGTTGTTGCCGCTGCGATCTTCGACCGCCTCCCCCACCCGACCGCGCTTTTGTGCGCCTCGCGCTCCTACCCGGAAGATTTACGAGGCCTCTTCGAACTTCCCGGCGGAAAGGTTGAGGAAGGGGAAGACCCCCTGCACGGCCTCGTCCGCGAAATTGACGAGGAACTGGGGTGCACACTGAGGATCGCTGAACCGGTCCTCACCCCCGAGGGGAAGTGGTGGCCGATCCTGAACGGTCGGGTGATGGCGGTGTGGGGATGTACCCTTGCTGACCCCACCCAAAGCTTGACTCCTGGAGCCTCGCATCTGGAGTTACGGTGGACTCCTCTTGATGAAGTGATGGATTTACCGTGGATCCCTGCTGATTTCCCTATCGTCCAGGCAGCAATCGATCAGTTCTCATCTGGGAAATCCATGTGAATCGGCAAATGATCAAGACAGATCCAGAATTTCTGTCAGAATAGCCCTATGCCGAAAATTATTGGAGATTCGCTGGCCGACCATCGCGAGCTCACGCGCAACCGTCTTTTTGATGCACTTGCAAGCCTTCTTGCTGAGCAGCCATTCGATTCAATCTCCATGTCGCAGATCGCTTCGCGGGCAAAGGTTGGACGCACTGCGGTCTACAACCACTTCCCCGACAAGGAAGTCCTGCTGCTGGAATTCATGCGCCGGGTCACGGTGCAGTTCTCCCAAAAACTCCAAGAAGCGCTTGATCAGGTCGATGATCCACTTGCCCAACTGCGCATCTACATTCGTGCGCATTTGGAGATGACCACTCGTTATCACCTGAACTCGACCTTTAATCTGCGCACTCAAGTTTCACGTGAAAACTCTGCGCACCTGCACGACCACGCGACGATTATTTCGACGCGGCTCTTGGAAATCCTTGCGCGCTGCATGGAAACAGGTGCAATTCCGCGGCAAAACCCCCACGTATTGATTCCGCTTATTCATTCATGCCTTGCAGGGAATCGTCTTCCGGCTAACCCTCAGACCCGCGAAGCAACAATCCGCACTGTCCAAGCCTTCATCTTGCGAGGCATAGGGGCTGATGTTGAGGTTCCTTCTTCAGGTGAACGCCCGGGATCTGCCACCGCGGTTCAGGAAGTTTCGACTGCAGCAACGCCAGAAGGGGACGCTCGCGATAATTCATACATGCGCTGCCCCGTCAGCGCCTGACATCGTGTGAATCAGCTAACTCCGATAGGATCGGGGAATAAGTGGCCGGCACGAACCGTTGAGCTGGACATGAAGCGGGGCACGCGCCCCAACACGAATTAAAGGAGTGCCCTTCAATGAGTACCATCGAGCTCACCACTGAAAACTTCAGCGAGACCGTTAATTCCGACAAGATCGTCCTGGTCGACTTCTGGGCGACCTGGTGCGGTCCGTGCCGTCAGTTCGGCCCCATCTTCGAGTCCGTCTCGGAGAAGCACCCCGACATCGTTTTCGGCAAGGTCGACACCGATGCACAGCAGGAACTTGCTGCTTCCGCTCAGATTTCATCGATCCCGACTCTGATGATCTTCCGCGAAGGTGTCCTGATCTTCCGTAACTCCGGCGCCCTTCCGGCCGCTGCTCTTGAGGACCTGATCTCTCAGGCGGAAGCCCTGAACATGGAAGAGGTTCACGCCGAGGCCAAGAAGCACCAGGAATCCCACAACGACTGATGCTTAAAAACGGTGTGCGATAGCTTCGCACACCACCAAAACTCAAAAGGGGGTTGGAGACGGCTTTCCGTCTCCAACCCCCTTTTTTGTCTAATTAACGCAGCTGTAAGCGCTCAGCCAAGCAGTTCTTGAGCAACCAGCTCTGCAAGCTGAATGGCATTCAAAGCCGCTCCCTTGCGCAGGTTATCGCCGCTGACAACAAACACGATTCCTCGGTTATCCGGAACCGCTTGATCCTGACGAATACGGCCGACGAAGACATCGTCTTCGCCCGCGGCCTCGAGCGGGGTCGGAACGTCGACAACGCGAACGCCGGGAGAACTGCTGAGCGCAGCCACGGCCTCGTCACGAGAAATCGAGGCGGGGAACTCAGCGTGAACGGTCATGGTGTGAGCGGTCAGGACCGGCACGCGCACGCAGGTCCCGCTGACCAGAAGATTCGGGACGTGCAGGATACGGCGCGATTCATTGCGAAGCTTCTGCTCTTCATCGGTCTCAAAGCTGCCGTCATCGACAATCGAACCGGCCAAAGGAACGACATCGAAAGCGATGGGCGCGACGTAGACCTCAGGGGTGCCGAAATCAACTGCGCGGCCGTCGGTCGTCAGTCCCTCAAGATTTTGATCAGCAGCCCCACGGACCTGGTCGATGAGCTCGCGAACACCCTTGAGGCCAGAGCCAGAGACTGCCTGGTAGGAAGAGACCGTCAGTCGATCGATACCGCCTGCAGCGTCAGCAAGTGGCTTAATTGCAGGCATAACGGCCATGGTCGTGCAATTCGGGTTCGCGATGATTCCCTTGGGGCGGTTCGCAACGTCTTCACCGTTCACCTCGGAGACGACCAGCGGGACCTCGGGGTCCTTACGCCAAGCGGAGGAGTTATCGACGACCACCGCACCGGCAGCAGCGAACTTGGGGGCGTACTCGCGCGAGGCCGTAGCTCCCGCAGAGAAGATCGCGATGTCGATCCCCGAGAAGTCAGCGGTTGCGACGTCTTCGACAACGACCTCTTCGCCCTTCCACGACAGGGTCGAACCAGCCGAACGAGCGGACGCAAAGAAACGAATCGTTTCAACCGGGAAATTGCGCTCTTCCAAGATCGTGCGCATCACGCGACCAACCTGACCGGTCGCACCGACAACAGCAACAGTCAAACCTGACATTTTCAAGCCTCTCTAACTAGCGACGGACCGACTCAGCGGCCAGTACCCGCGTACACAACGGCCTCGGAAACCTCAGCGTCCAAGCCGAAAGCTGAGTGGACAACGGCAACTGCACGATCCAGATCATCCAGCTTCGTCACAATCGACAGACGGATCTCGGAAGAGGAAATCAGATCAATATTGATTCCCGCTTCAGACAGGGCAGCGAAGAGTCGCGCGGCCACACCGGGATTCGTACGCATACCCGTTCCGACCAGCGAAAGCTTGCCGATATTCGGGTTGTAGCGCACCTCCTTAAAGCCAATCTCTTCCTTCGCGGACTCCAGCGCATCGAGCGCAACCTGGGCATCGGCCTCGGGAATGGTGAAGGTGATGTTCGCGCGGGTCGGATCTGCGACGGGAATGTTCTGAACAATCATGTCGATGTTCGCGCCCGCAGCGGCGATCGTCTGGAAAACCATCGCGGCGCGGCCGGGGTGGTTCGGGACACCGGCGACCGTGATCTTGTCCTGGCCGCGGTCGTGGGCAATTCCAGAGATGATGGGCTGTTCCATCTGTCCTTCTTTCGGGTCGAGGAATGCGGCGTCAGGGACCAATCCCTTGAGCGCCGGCGAGGCCGGGCGGTCTGAAATCCAAGTTCCTTCCTTCTCGGAGAAGGAGGAACGAACGTGTAGGGGAACCTTGTAGCGGCGGGCGAATTCGACTGCGCGCAGGTGAAGAATCTTTGCGCCATGCGCCGCAAGTTCCAGGGTTTCTTCCGTTGAGATCGAGCGCAGGCGGTGTGCCTTGGGGACGATTCGCGGATCGGCAGAGAACAGGCCGTCGACGTCGGTGTAGATCTCGCACACATCGGCGTGCAAGGCAGCCGCGAGCGCAACCGCGGTCGTATCGGAACCGCCTCGGCCCAAGGTCGTCACATCATCATCGTCAGAAATTCCTTGGAAACCGGCGACAATTGCGACCTGGCCTTCAGAGATTGAACGGGCGACGCGTTCGGGGACCATGCCGGTGATCTGGGCGCGACCATACGCGGAAGTCGTGTGGATTCCGGCCTGTGCACCGGTGAAGGCCTGTGCGGGAACACCCAACTTGTTGATCGCCATGGACAGAAGGGACATCGAAATACGCTCACCAGCGGTGAGAAGGATGTCCATCTCACGCTCGGGGGCGTTGTCGGTAATCTGCGCGGCGGTGTCCAGGAGCTCGTCGGTTGTGTCGCCCATTGCTGAAACGACGACAACAAGCTTGTGTCCCGCGTTCCGAGTCTCAACGATGCGCTTTGCAACGCGTTTAATCGCTTCAACATCGGACACGGATGAGCCTCCGTACTTTTGCACGATGAGCGCCACGGGTGGTCCTAACTGTCTGCGTTTGGGTTATCTGTTCTTATCGTCCCTGAAAACTCGCGAATATGACGAGTACTGACCAACACGTGAACGTTTGTGTCAATTTATGAGCGTAACTTTCGGCACACTTGGCATATTCCTAGGACCAACGAATATTGTTGAACTACATCCACGGAAGGAGTCCTCGATGCCGCACACGATTTATGGGACCCCGGTTGTTCACGGTGTCTCCTATGCGCCGGTCGTTTGGACATCTCACCCGGCCCTTCCTTCCGACGATTTCACTCCCCTACCTCCCGAGGATCGACCAGCCATTGCCGTGTCCCTTGAGGAGATCTGCAAAAAGGTCGGCGAGGAGCTCTTCGAGCGCTCAGCACAGGCATTGGGCGACGTCTCAGACGTCCTTGTCATGACCGCGTCTTTAGCGACCGACCCGACGTGGATCCGCGAGGCTCAGTCTTGGATCTTCTCCGGTGTTCCGGCGCCGCAATCAGTTGTTCGCGCGACCGATAAATTCGTCGAGGTTTTCCGTTCCTCTGGTGGACTGATGCTGGAACGCATCGCCGACCTCTACGACGTCCGTGACCTGGTCCTTGCTCACCTTGCCGAGGCCGACTCTGGGGTCTTCACGTCAGGCTCGGGGACGCCGGTTAGTGCTTCCAAGGAAGCGGCTCCTCTCGCTCCCTATATCGTGTGTGCACGCGACCTCTCCCCATCAGATGCCGCGAACCTTGACCCCAAGTATTGCGTTGGAATTGCAACGGAACTGGGAGGTCCGACCTCGCACACATCGATCATTGCGCGCCAATTGGGGATCCCCTGCATCGTTGCAGTGCGTAACTTAAGTGAACTGCGCCAGGGAGAACTTGTATTGATGGATGCCTTTGTGGGGTCTTTGGCTACCGAGGTTCCTGCCGAAGAGGCACAAGCTGCGGTTCAGCGAGATCAAAAGCGTGCACAGGCAGTAGCCGATTGGAACGCGCCCGCTCACACCAGCGATGAACATCCAGTGAAGCTCTTGGCCAATGTTCACGACCTCGCAAGCGCGCAGGCCGCAGCTCAATCCCCCCACCTTGAATCAATCGGCCTTTTGCGTTCCGAAATGGCCTTCTTGAACGCACACAGCGAGCCGACCATTGAAGAGCAGGTGAACTTTTATTCGGGAGTTTTTGAGCAATTCCGCGGGCATTCGGTATGCGTGCGCACCTTGGATGCGGGTTCAGATAAACCACTGGCCTACGCGACAATCCCCGGCGAAGACAACCCTGCGCTTGGCGTCCGAGGAATCCGGACCTCTGGCCCTCACCCGCAGATCCTTCACAACCAGCTGGAAGCGATCGCTCTGGCAGCCATCCAACACCGAGAAACCTCGGTATCAATCATGGCTCCCATGATTTCAACGATTGCCGAAGCCCAGTGGTTCGCTTCGACCGTCCGTCAGCTCTCCGAACGCTTCGAGGTCGAATTACGCGCGGGAATCATGATCGAGGTCCCCGCGGCGGCACTCTTGATCGATTCCATGATGAAATACGTCGATTTCGTATCAATTGGGACGAATGATCTGACGCAGTACACGATGGCTGCAGATCGCATGTCACCCGACTTGGCCGAATACTCCGATCCCTGGCAGCCCGCACCTTTGCGCCTAATTGCACAGGTCGCGCGCGCCGGCCTTGAGCACGGGGTAAGCGTGAGCGTGTGTGGCGAGGCCGCGGCAGACCCGCTACTCGCCTGCGTTTTCGTTGGTATGGGTATCTCCGCGCTGTCGATGCCGCGCTTGGCAATTCCCTCGGTGGGCGCGCAGCTTGCTCAGGTCAGCCTGGCACAGTGCCGCTTAGCTGCCGCTTCCGTTGTCGAGGCCGCTGATCCCGGCGAGGCCCGCTACCGTGCACGCAAAGCGCTCCAGGTGGAGTTTTAGGCCTCGCGAGAATAGGTCCAAAAATCCTGCAATTTGGCCGAAGAAATGCTGTACTATCAACGATGACGACGTCGTTATCAGGAGAGTTACAGTGGGTCTGCGTGACATCATTCGCGATATTTCGAACTTAACCGTACCCGGAAATATTGATCGCACAGTGCAATCCCACATACAGGCTGCACAATCGCGCGTCGGTGCAGTTCAGTCTCGCGTGGAGTCCTTTCTGCAGCCCTTCAATGGCTCCGGTACTCCAGTTGTTCCTACTCCCACAGGTTCTTTCCCGACGGCTCCAGTCGCTACAACTCCCCCCACTGCAAACACCACCGAGTGCCTAGTCCCCCGCTACAACGGACGCTACATCTTCGAATGGATCGATGACATCAAAGCTTTCAAGCGCTCAGGAGACCTCGACCAGGCGCTGGCACTAGCCCAAGCTTGCCTAACAGAAATGGTCAAAGCTGCGCTTCAAAACCCTAAGTGCGTCATGGAGTACTACGTCGCCCAGGTAACCATCATTCAGCACAAGATGAAGGACTACTCTGGCGAGCTCGCAACCTTGGATAGCTGGTTCTCGCTGGGTCTGCCCGCGCCTCGCGAAGATTACCGCATCGACCTTCAGAAGCGTCGCGCCAAAGCACAGGAAATGCTTGCTAAACAACGCGGTGAGGACGCCTCTGCATATAACGCCGAATGGAAACGCCTCGTCGAGCTTGAAAAACACGTCAAAAACACAACGTATTTTGACGCGCCGACAACCGGTTACACATCAATCCCTGCTGAAGAGCACTCAACCCCACGCATCACAGAGCAACACAATCCGAACCTCCGCCCCTACGCGCAGGTACGCTCATCTGCGCCCGCACGAGCGGCCTCGTCAAGACGCGAGCAACCACGCAGTTCTGCATGGTCCGCTCCATCAAAAATCCTTGCGGCGCCAACCTTCGTCGCTGTAGATTTCGAGACCGCAAACCGCATGGGTGGCGTCTCTGCGTGCCAGATTGCACTTGTAAAGGTCCATCAGGGCCAGGTCATCGACCGCATGTCGACGCTGATCAAACCCCCTTCAGGTTACGATCACTTCGAATTCACGCACATCCACGGAATTACTGCACGCGACGTCCACAACTCTCCATCATGGACAGATGTCGCACCCTACGCGCTGCGCTTCTCTGCCGGACTTCCCATGTATGCGCACAACGCAGCCTTCGATAAGAGGGTCTGGCAGGAGTTGGACGAGTTCTTCCGGACGCAAACCTTGCCAAGCGACTTCTTCTGTTCCTATCGAACGGCGAAGGATCTAGTCCCCGGATTGAGCGACTACAAACTGCCGACCGTCACGCGTGCACTTGTTCCTGGATTCCGTTTGAATCACCACGATGCAACCTCGGATGCCGAGGCCTGCGCACTCATCGTTGCGGCTCTTCAACACAGAAACCGCTACTGATAGATAGAGGCGCCCTCATCGATGTGAGAGCGCCTCTATTCGAATTAGGTCTAGTTACCTGCCGCCGGCAAGATTACCGAGAAGGTTGTCCCGTGTTCACCGGGCTTACCTTCACCTTCGCATAAGGTATCGACATCCACTCGGCCACCCAAGGCCTCGGCAATCGAGGAAACAATCGACAGGCCCAGCCCCGAGGATCCCTTCCCCTGACGTGAGCGCGAAGTGTCGCCTCGGACGAAACGGTCAAAGACGGTCGCACGCAGCTCGGGCGCAATTCCCGGCCCATCATCAGTAACGCTCAGACGCACAAACCCCGGCGTCGAGGCTGTGCCGGCGATCGTTTGCACTCCAACCTTGACGTGAGTGCCGGCGGGGGTGTGGATTCGCGCGTTATTGACCAGGTTTGCGAAGACCTGGCGAAGCGCAGACTCGTCACCCAGCACGGTGCAGGAAGTGCAGGAATCGGCCTCGTCATCAATTTCAGGAAGGTCCAGGCTCCACTGGTGATCCGGACCTGCCGCGTGGGCGTCTGACACTGCGTCGATGGCCAGAGGGATCACGTCTACCGGATCGCTGGCCAGTTCACGTCCCGCATCAAGGCGAGCCAAGAGCAGAAGATCCTCAACCAGACCGGACATACGCGCGGACTCAGAGGCGATTCGCGAAAGCGCAAGCTCTTGGTCCGTTGCCCCGCGTTGAAGAAGCTGCGTGTAACCCTGAATCGATGCCAAAGGAGTTCGGAGTTCGTGCGAGGCATCGGCAACGAATTGACGCAGGCGCTGCTCGGATTCCGCGCGGGCCTGAAGCGCAGTTTCAACATTGTCGATCATGGTGTTCAAGGCGAAACCGACATCGCCAACTTCATCTCCGGGTTGGGCAATGGAGCTATCGACGCGATCAAAAGTGTCAACAGTCGGTGCGGCGATCAGATCTTGGGAACCGATATTCCGCGCGGTTGCGGCGACTTCGCCCAAAGGAAGCATTTCCTTGCGGATCCACTTACGTCCGATGAAGGTCGCACCAAGGATGACAACCAGCGCGATGACGCCTTCAACGGCAATGAGCGCGAAGAAGGTCGAGTTATTCGCGGCCAAAGATAGGCCGACGATCAGCGTCTGGGAATCTTTCTGCGTGCACATCACGCGGAAAGCACCGTAATTCTTCAGATTGACGTCATGCCCATGGGAGTCACAACGCAATGAAAGCAGCTGCTGTTGGGCTTCCGAATCCAGTTCGACGACGTCAAACTGCTTGACGACACCGGAAACCACCTCATCGTCGTGTTTGATGAGCTGCAACTGGCCGTCGGAGGATCCCGGTCCGCGTAGGCCTCGGGGTCCTTTATCAGTCGGTGTTGCCGTTGGGTCCGCACTGGGAGAATTCGAGGCCGGGGCCTGAGCGTCGTCGTGGTGTGGCGGGGGCGGGGGAGGTGGAACAGGTTGCTGCAAGCTGAGCTCTGCGTTCTTTTCAAGCCTGCTGAGCATGGATTCAAGCGAAGAATCCAGCTTGGAGGACATCCACGAATGCATTGCGAGCGCCGAAGCAGCAAGCATGGTCACCAGCGCAAGAGCGACGGCTGCAGCAAGGAAACGACTCAGACGAACAGTGAGAAGACGCGATCGCTTGCGCTTTGGTCGAGGAGTGCTGTGCTTGGGGGTGGTCGCCTGTGGTTCAGTATTCGAAGCTTGGGGGGAAGAGCTTGTCATTGGCGCTCCTAGGAGGCTGGCCTGAGGATATAACCGGCTCCCCTGACCGTGTGAATCATAGGTTCGCGCCCAGCGTCAATCTTCTTACGCAGGTAGGAGATATACAGTTCGACGATGTTTGCCTGACCGCCGAAATCGTAGGACCATACTCGATCAAGAATCTGCGACTTCGAGAGGACAACATTGGGGTTTTCCATGAAGTAACGCAGAAGCTCAAATTCCGTGTTGGTGAGCGTAATCGCTTCGCCGCCGCGCGCAACGTCGTGGGAGTCCTCGTCCAAGGTCAGGTCACCAACGGTCAGAACACGTTCAGCGGTAACCGAAGCCATTCCAGAGCGGCGAAGCAGGGCGTCGATACGCGCTGTCACTTCATCAAGATCGAAAGGCTTAGTGACGTAGTCATCTGCACCTGCACGCAGTCCGGCAACGCGATCGGCAACGGCGTCACGCGCCGTCAAGAACAGAACGGGAAGGTGTGGCTTGCGCTTACGCAGGCGTTCCAAGGTTTCCATTCCATCCAGTCCGGGCATCTGGATATCCAAGACCACGACATCGGGATCGAAGGTATCGGCTTTATCCAGTGCTTCCCAACCGTTTGCTGCCGTTTGGGTTTCCCAGCCTTGGTGACGCAGTGCTGATCCAAGTAGCTCGGCCAAGACCGATTCGTCATCCACAACAAGGACGCGCGCTGGTGTCCCATCGGGGCGAATAAAGCTGGACTCTGTTGTACTCACGTCGCGATCCTTTCACAATTTCCGTGGAAATTCACGACATATTGCGCCGGCCTTCCATTGCCCGTCCGAGGGTAATGGAATCCGCATATTCCAAATCGCCACCCACGGGAAGGCCCATGGCAAGTCGCGTTGTTGTCACACCAATTGTCGAAAGGGTGCGCGCTAGGTACGAGGCTGTTGCCTCACCTTCAATATTCGGGTTTGTCGCGATGATGACCTCTTGAACAACACCATCTGACAGGCGTCCCAAAAGCTGGCGAATACTGAGCTGATCGGGGCCAATCCCGTGGATAGGATCAATGGCGCCGCCAAGCACGTGATAGCGTCCGCGGAATACCCGTGAATTCTCGATGGCCTGAATGTCCTTTGGTTCTTGGACGACACAGATCACGCTGGGATCACGCCGCGGATCCCGACAGATCGAGCATTCATCGTCTTCAGTGAGGTTTCCACAGACGACACAGTGCTTGACCTGATGGCGGACCGCATTGATCGCAGTGGTGAGGCGCTCGACATCCTCGGGCTCGGCCTCGAGAAGGTGCAAAGCCATACGCTGCGCACTCTTTGGCCCCACTCCGGGAAGTTGTCCCAATTCATCGATGAGGTCTTGAAGAGCTCCTTCGTACATGCGTCACCACCCACCCTGATCGTCAGTCTTTTGTTCGATGATGGTTCCGCCCAAAATATCCAAAACTGCTGGGATTCCAAAGAGATTCGATTCGGACATGTCCTGATCATCGATGCTGGCGCTGTCGTCCTCTGCCGCAGAGACGCTGGGGGTTGCGGGAATTTCCTGCGCTTTTTCCTCTGCCGAGGCCTCTGCTGAGGCTGCCGGTTCCTCATCCGAACGCGCATTGTCAGTTGAATGTGTGTCGTCGCTAGAACGCGCGTCGTCTTCTTCCACACGCGCAAAACGCTGCGAAGGAAGTGGCGTAACCTCAGCAAAGTTTGGAACTTCAGGGGCTGACTCTTCTTCAAGCGGGTCAAAACTTGGAGGCTGAATGACAGTTTCACTCCAACCGGAAGTCGCGACAGGCTCATCCTCTGGTTCATCATCAGGTTCAGGTGATGGAGCAGGTACTTCCTGCAAGTCCTGCTCTACCTCTTCAACCTGATCCCCCGGATCAAAAGGGGGCGGCGCCTGAGTATGCCAATCGTAAGATTCTGGTGCCTGCGGATCATAGGGTTTCGAAGAATCGATCGGTTCCGCCGGAACATGGAATTCCGGTGTTGGTGCTGCTTCGTGCGCCGAAGCGTCTGTGTTACCCGGTCCGGAGGGGACCGATTCTTGAGCAGCTGAAGCCTGAGCAGCTGCGGACTGAACGGGTGTGGTCTGTGCTGGCATGGTCTGCACAGGAGCCGCAACGGAATGTGCATTGGCAGAAGGCGTTGAAACTGCTGGCCCACCACCGGATTGCCCCACCTGTGCGCTCACGTGCAATCGAACACCCAAGACGTCATAGATCGTGTCTTCCACGATCTGCGCTCGTCCCCCGTTTGTAAAGCTTGCGACCATCCCTTGACTGGGGAAGAGGATGACCAACTGGTCTCCGTCAACGGCTCCCAATTGCCCGTTTTGAGACAGCAAGCTCCACACAACCCTGCTGTGCGTGGCCAAGCGCTCAACAACATCTCCCCAGCGCTGCCGTACAAGATCCGCATTGGGTGCAGCAGCGGGAGCGTCAACAGGAGCGCTGTGCTGTGCGGGTGCATCGCTATGAGCAGCAGGGCGAGTGACCTCCCAGCCGCCGGATGAGGGCTGAGGCTGAGGAGCGCGTTCTGCTTGTCGAGGCGAATCAATACGGCCATCGACAAAAGCTTCTGGCGCCACCGAGGTGCCCTGGTCTCCGCTCTTTTGGGCTTTCTTGCGTGCAAGAGCTTCGCGCGCCTGACGAGCACCAAATGAACCCGAGCCAGCCGGGGCCTCGGCAGGGGCACCGCCCCCAACCAAGCCGACTCCACCAGAGAGCGGTCCCGGGGTACCCGCCATCCCGCCAGCGACCGCTGCAGGTGCTACTCCATAGGCACCAGCAGTTGCATCAACGCCTGCACCGGGCACCAAGATTCGGCCGATGAGCAACTCAAGCTGCAACCTGGGTGAGGTCGCACCAGTCATGGAGCGAAGGGCCTCGTCAGTGAGGTCGGCAGCGCGCGACAAGGCCTGCGTGCCCCAGTTCTTTGCCTGGACGCTCATGCGTTCAAACTGATCGTGAGGCGTTCCCACCAAGACATCGTTGGCGCCATCACCCGCGACAGCAATAATCAACAGATCGCGTAAGCGCTGCAAGAAATCTTCGACAAAGCGACGCGGGTCATGACCTGAAGATACCATTTTTTCGATCACGCGATACGCAGCGCCGCCGTCGCCCCCTGCAAGGGCATCGACAGTCTCATCTAAAAGCGCAGTATCCGTGTAGCCCAAAAGAGCAACAGCGGTCTTATATGCAATCTCTCCATCGATTGCGCCGGCCATCAACTGGTCCAAGACCGACAGAGAGTCACGCACAGAACCGCCACCTGCGCGGATGACCAAGGGAAGGACGCCTTCACCGACGCGAATATGCTCCTCATCGCACAGAGTTTGCAGGTAGGGCTCCAAAATATCCGGTGGAACCAAGCGGAAAGGATAGTGATGCGTACGGGAACGGATGGTTCCAATGACGCGCTCAGGTTCCGTCGTCGCAAAGATGAACTTTACGTGCTCGGGCGGCTCTTCAACGAGCTTAAGCAGGGCATTGAAGCCTTGGGGGCTGACCATGTGGGCTTCGTCGATGATGAAGACCTTGTAGCGGTCACGCACCGGCGCAAAAGTGGCGCGCTCACGTAGGTCACGCGCGTCATCCACACCACCGTGGGAGGCGGCGTCAATTTCAACAACGTCGAGTGATCCCGGGCCACCGGTTGCCAGTTCACGACAGGACTCACACTGACCGCAAGGTGTATCCGTTGGACCTTCAGCACAGTTCAGGCAACGCGCCAAAATACGCGCAGAGGTCGTCTTTCCACACCCGCGCGGACCAGAGAATAAGTACGCATGATTCACCCTGTGGGCACGTAGTGCTGCCTGAAGGGGTTTGGTCACGTGTTCCTGGCCGATGACCTGTTCGAAGGTATCGGGCCTGTACCGGCGATATAGAGCTGTCGTCACACTTGAACTTTACGGCCCCGCACGCTCATTTGCGTCCTGTTTTCACCACAAGCCGCAAGAACACAGCGAAAATCATAAAAGTGCGGTCCACTGGGTTTCCCACTGAACACTGTCTGAGTCACTTCGTTGTCGCCAGGCCAGCGGTAGTAATGCAGATATAAAAGAATCCCCCGCATACCCGGCAGCGCACCCTTATCCTTGCTGCATTCCTGCCCTGGGGAGGTTCGGATGATACCGTCACGCGGAGGATCCGAGAATAGTCTACACGGCACGGGCCTCAACCTGCGACCCGTGTTATTTATCGAAATTTTCCTTCCGATTCCCCTAGCCCTCTGACCCCCACATTTGGACGCTCATCAGGCTCGATATAAAATTGAATCCAGTTAGTTGCCTCAGGCACTACGCCTGATCATTTTGGTAGAAAGTCGGCGCTTGGACATCTCCACCTGGTCGATCCTTCTGGCCAAGTTTTGGCCTCGGCGGTCTATGCCAATGACTCAGCGAATCCCTCTCGCGCAGCATCAACCGCTCTCCCCCAGCTTCCCGACGGCTACGAGATCGTTCCCGGTCAATCAGTTTTTGGCTTCAACGAGGCCGCGCGGACCGTGGATCCGAACAATCCAGCTGATGCGCGCGCGGTTGGCCGCGATACCGACATCATGATCCGCCAGATCGCAGCAACGCCAACTCCCGCGCCATCTACGACTCAGCCTCCGGCGCCGACCCAGCCCGCGACTCCAACAAGCGAGGCTCCGAGTCCTTCAGCTCCACCTCCCGCCACACCTACCCCTACAGAGCCGACGATTCATTCACCAAAGCGCTCAGAGTTGGCTAAGACCGGTTTTGGATCAGAAGTACTCATCGCAGCGACCTTAGTTGCAACCGCTGGCGCAGCCACTTTCACAGCACGAAAGCACCGAGCCTGATTTCCGAGGCCGCATAGAGTCCCCACTCGTCCGCACACTGCATGCGGGCGGGCGGGGTCCTTTAACCTGTCCCCCAAGTGCGACAACGGGAATGAACTCCTGTCTAAATAATGCGCGATCACGCTACTCACCTACCTCCGGGAGCGAGCGCCGGGCGTCTGACTCGACACCACCGTATAATTTGTTTTCTTGAATACCTAGTCGTACGCTGATCACGTTTCGTTTTGAGGACGATGAGGACGATCTGCCCGAGGGCTACGTGAAACTCGTGTCGCAGACCTACGGTTCCGACAAGGACCTTTCGCCCGCACCACGCAAGAACGACGGATGGGATCCCCGCCAATGGTGACACGCATGAACAGCACAGCACGCCTGCTTGGCGCCGCGGCCTCGACTCTGGCGCTCGCCACGGGAGCCACCGCGCTGCCGACCGGCCCCGCGCACGCCGCCGACCCAATCACGGCAGCTGACCAGTCGTATTTTTCCTACTACTACCTGAGCGAAGCCCGCAACATGGGCTTGAGGGGTAAAGGGGTCACGATCGCGCTCATCGACGGCGAGGTCGACACGACAGCCCCCGAGCTGGCGAAAACGAACATCATCGACAAGACTCCCTGCACCGTCACCTCCAGCACACAGAGCAAGACGCACGGCACCGCGATGGCCTCGATCATTGCCTCGGATGCCTACGGCGTTGCCCCCGACACGACGATCCTGTCGTATCGCACGTCGTTTCCCAACCAAGGCGACACGTCCGGGAAGGACTGCGAGGACGACGACGTTGTTGGCGTCACCAAGGACGATTACGCCTCCCTCATGAACCACGCCATGAACGACGGGGCGACGATCATCAACATGTCCGTATCCAGCGACGAAGGCCAAGACACCCTGAAGTGGGCGGTGGCCCGCGCCATCTCCCAGGGCGTCGTTGTCATTGCCGCAGCCGGTAACACAGGCAGGTACTCTGACCAATTTGCACTGTCCTGGTGGGCGGGCGTCGTTGGCGTCGGAGCGATCGACACCCAAGGAAAGGTGGTCGATTCGTCTTCCAGCGGCAAAGGCCTCGTGTCGGCGGCCGTGGGCACCGCGACTGTGCGCGACTATTCGACGGGAGCAAACACGACGGTGACGGGCACCTCGGTGTCCACTGCGCTGGTCTCGGGCTTCATGGCTCTGGCCCACGAGAAGTGGCCCGAGGCGACCCCGAACCAGCTGCTCCAGCTCCTCGTCCACACCGGGACGAACCCTAATCATGCGTGGAACGATCGCACGGGCTACGGCCCCGCTGACCCCGGCGCCATGGTCAACACCGATCCCAGCCAGTACCCGGACGAGAACCCCCTGATGACTAAACGCACGGATGTAGAACCCACGCCCGAGGAGATCCAGCAGTACGTGGACGGGGTCGTCAACCCTGTTGAGATCGCCTACGACAACTCCTACACGTACCGCGGCTTCGACGAGAGCGTGATCGGCGGCTGGCATCACTCCCCCACCCACCTGGGGACCAGCCCGCGCTACCACCGCAAGTAATCCGATAGGGATGTTGGGCGTGGGCGCAGCCACTTTCACAGCACGAAAGCACCGCGGTTCAAAGAGTAGGTAGGCTACACACATGGCGGCAGATACGACAACACAGTTCGTACTCGACGCAATCGAGGCGCTTGACGCGGTTGGCGCGCAAGAAGCGGTCGCGTTTTTACGGATGATGCTCGATTGTGACGGCCCAGATGTTGACGGAGTCGTGACGTCACTCATCGAGTGTGGCATCGCCTCCCCAGACTGGGTAGAGCGACTGCAAGAAGTCAACCACAACGCATCGGGACTTTACGACGAAGAACTCGCTGAGCTTCGCGAAAGCCTCGAGCTCAAGAAAAACCGGTAGCGTAGCCCCGCGTCCACTACGTTGTGAACCTGTAGGTTGCGTTGTCATGCCCCCGCACTAGCTGAAGCTGTTGGGTTTTTGTCGCCCTTTTTATTGCCCTTAAGGACACGAATAGCGGAATAAAGAAACGAAAAGACGAGCACGCTTCCTCGCCATGAACCGTGATTTTTCCTTACTCTCACAATTTTTTGGGGCCCTAATGGGGCCTATCTTTATGCCCCCGGCAGCTCGCTTCCTGAGAGCCCGTTGCCTGCGTGGATTCAGTAGCGTCGGCAGCTGCCTGCGCAGCTCCCTCAGCCTTTTCATCTGCAGGCCCCTGTGCGGTGGTAGTGGTTCCGGTGGTCATTAGCGGTTTCCTGCCATGCGGATGGGTATAAGAAAACCCGCTCCTATGCAGGTGCGGGTGGTATGAGAAAACCCCACTCGCAAGTCGCGGTGGGGTTTAGGGTTGGTTCAGTTAGCTATGCAGTAGTAACGGCATTTTGCGCTTCGAAGCCTGTGCGGAGTTCTTCGAGTTCAGAATCAAAAGCTCCGGCATACTCGTCATTAAAGGCAGCGAGACGGTCAATCCAATGTTTGTTAACTTGCTTGTGCTCGACAAGCGCAGCAACTGCGCCCTCTACGTCCGGGCCGTCGTATTCGAGCATTTCTAAGAAGACAGGAATATACTCGCGGTCGTCTAACGCTTCCAAAAGCGCGACCACATCAAGGACAAACTTTGTTGGGGTGTCACGCAATTCCATAGACGAGGTATGCCCTATCTAGTCGCTCTGATGGGATAGATACTCTTAATTTTGCCATGCTTTACTCCGTCGTAGGAGTAGATAACTGCAATCTTGATTCCGTCGCGGAGAGTCGCAGGCTTTCGCTGCCCAGACTCCAGCTGCCTCTCAAAATCGGCGAGCCAGTCCTCCACGACCTCATCGACTGTCGTCTGCGCACGAGACACCTCCTCAGCCTCACGCATCGCCTCCACACACCTCCCGAGGGAAGCACGAAAATTCCCCTAGCGATGTCGGCACGCGCGATCGAGAGAGCAGCCTTCGCATCCATCAAAGTATCGAAGCGACCGAGACGATATCTCTTCACCCGAGGCATAGGTACTCGCTATATATTTTTCACGCACTGTATCCCTCTCGATCCCGGGAGGGAATTTCTTCAAGATAACCGATCCTCAAAAATGGTGGGGGCGTATTGGGGGCGTTTTTACCGCCCCCCAAGCGCGCCAATCGGTATATATCGGTTTCAATACCCCTAGCCCAAAACCGTTGGAAACAAACGAAAAACCCCGGAATCTCAACAGATCCCGGGGGCATATCGCGGAGGATGGGGGATTCGAACCCCCGAGGGCTTGCACCCAACACGCTTTCCAAGCGTGCGCCATAGGCCACTAGGCGAATCCTCCGGAGCGTGAAACACGCACCCCGTAATGCTAGCGGAATTCGTCGAAATCACGAAATTTTCACGCCAGCTTTCGGCGTGGAATCCCTCACGAAGAGCGCCAGAATAGTGCCATCCAGACCAGGAACCAGATCAGAATCCCTACAACTCCGGCGATAATTGCCGCAATCGACGCCCTGCGTCCCACACCGTTCATACTCGTCGAACCGACAAGTCCAATGATTCCTAGAATCACGGCTGCAATCGCGGGAAAGAAGAATAGTGAGAGCGTGCTTACCCACGCCGCAATATTTGCAATCGTATTGACCTGCGGTTTGGGAGAGGTGTAACCGGGGCTTGCAAACACATCAAGCAAAGAGGTGTCGTCACTGCCCGGGAACACCATGCTCTGCGGCTGTTCGGACTTTGGCTGCCCTAAGTGTGGAGTTGGTCCATAGGGGTCCAGGACGGTCGAGGCCGTTGCTGGATTGGCAGCATTGCTCGCGCTTGTCCCACTGCCGCCGGGAGCATAGGGATTGAGTGCCATGAATACCCTCCGATACTCCTACGACCTACACACACATTGATTCCTTCCTCAAGCATGCCATATCTCATGCCTTCAAGGTCAATACTGCAGCACTAGGCCGCAACCGAACGAAGTAAGGCCGTCCTGTGAGGCGCCACATAGCGAGCACTTTTACACAATACTCAGATTTCGGTCTATGCTGGTGTTCCGACCGGTTTCGGCCCAGCCCCTTCAACTGATCGGAGATTTAGCAGCATGTCTGTTGCACAAACAGGATTCTTCCGCTGGAAACTTCATGGCGATGGCACCAGTATTGCTCCAGGGGACGTAGTTCTTCCTAGCGAACGTCTTTCTTGGCCTCGAACAATTGGAATTGGAGCACAACACGTCGTTGCAATGTTCGGGGCAACTTTTTTGGTTCCTTTGCTCACCGGTTTCCCACCGTCAACGACATTGTTCTTCTCGGCAATTGGAACGTTCCTCTTCTTCCTTATCACTGCAGGACGACTCCCAAGTTATTTGGGGTCGTCCTTCGCTTTAATTTCGCCGATCTTGGCGGTCTCCGGAACTAAGGAACTTGGCCCGAGCTTCGCACTGGGCGGCATCATCGCAACCGGCGCAACCCTGGCTGTTGTCGGCATCATCGTTCACTTCGCAGGTGTGCGCTGGATTGATGCGATCATGCCCCCGACCGTTACAGGCGCAATCGTTGCCCTCATCGGCCTGAACCTTGCACCCGCCGCATGGAACTGGGTGAAGACCGGCCCCATCACCGCGGTCGTCACAATCATCTCGATCTGCTTGATCACGGTTCTGTTCAAGGGAATCATCGGCCGCCTCTCGATCCTCTTCGGTGTGCTCGTCGGTTACATTGCCGCAGTTATCCAGCACGAGGTGAACTTCGATAGCGTTCGCGAGGCCGCTTGGTTCGGTCTTCCGCAATTCCACACCCCCTCCTTCTCCGTCTCCACCCTGGGCCTCTTCATCCCCGTGGTCTTCGTCCTCATCGCCGAAAACGTCGGTCACGTGAAGTCGGTTTCCGCAATGACCGGTGAAAACCTCGATGACCTGACGGGTCGCGCGCTCTTCGCTGATGGCCTTTCCACCATGCTCGCAGGTGCGGGCGGCGGTTCCGGCACGACGACCTACGCCGAAAACATCGGCGTTATGGCAGCAACCCGCGTCTACTCGACGGCTGCCTACCTGGTCGCAGCGTGCTGCGCATTCCTGCTCTCGCTCATGCCGAAGTTCGGTGCGCTCATCGCAACGATTCCCTCCGGTGTCCTCGGTGGCGCTGGCACCGTCCTCTACGGCATGATCGGCATGCTCGGCGTTCGTATCTGGGTCCAGAACCGCGTTGACTTTGCCAACCCTGTTAACCTCAATACTGCTGCTATCGCTCTGATTGTCGCAATCGCCGACTTCACCTGGAACATCAGCGGTATGACCTTCGGTGGCATCGCCCTGGGCACCGCCGCTGCGATCATCGTCTACCACGGCATGCGCGGTATTTCGAAGCTGCGTGGAACCAACCTCGAGCAGGCTTCGCCCGCTTCGGCTCCGGCAGGATCCGAACTCGAGAGCGAACCCTACGCTTCACGGCATCGCTCCATTCAAGCCTGATCGTTTCTGATCCCTATGGTCGGGGTGTCCGAAAGGACACCCCGGCCTTGGCATTTACCTCATTTCCGCTTAATACCAACGATTTCCTACCGAGCGCAGCTCACTTACTGAACCGGACGTCCGTTACAGTTATGTGCTAACATCTGCTCATGCGCTCTGAATCGACACGGACTCGATGGGCATTTCTTCTTGTGATTTCGCTAGGGCTGTTCATCGTTGCAGCCGATAACTCCATCCTCTACGTCGCTCTTCCTACCCTTCGATCTGAACTCCATACGACCCATCAGCAAGGCCTGTGGATCATCAACGCCTACCCTCTGGTTCTGGCCGGCCTTCTATTGGGAACTGGGACCCTGGGAGACAAGATCGGACACCGACGCATGTTCGAAGTCGGACTCGTAATCTTCGGTCTTGCATCCACTGCTGCAGCATTCGCGCCAAATGTCGCGATCCTGATCGCTGCACGAGGATTCCTTGGCGCAGGTGCTGCGGTGCTCATGCCTTCAACCCTTGCGCTCATCCGCCAGACCTTCCTTGAACCCCGCGAGCGCAACACCGCCATCGGCATCTGGGGATCGGTAGCAACCGTCGGCTCGGCCGTCGGCCCACTCTTGGGCGGATTCCTCCTTACTCACACGTGGTGGGGAGCGGTCTTCCTGATCAATATTCCCATCGTCATCATCGCCTTGGTCAGCACTTACCTTCTTGCTCCTGACAATTACCCCAACCCCAAACGCAGCTGGGACTTCATGTCCTCCCTCTACGCGATGATCACCATGGTCGGCCTTGTTCTCACAATCGAAAACCTTGCTCACACGCCTATTGACACGACCCTTGTCGCAACCGGCATCGTCCTGTTCATCATCGGGATGGTGCTCTTCACCCATCGTCAGCGTTACCTTGAGGTTCCACTTCTGACCCTTGATGTCTTCCGCAGTCGCCTCTTCACAGCGGGATTTTTGGGCGCATTCCTCGGTATGTTCGTGGTCTCTGGAATGGAAATCCTGACAACCCAGCGTTTCCAACTCTCAGCAGGTTTTACTCCGCTCCAAGCTGGCCTTGTCACAGGTGTCGTTGCTGTAGCAGCATTCCCGGGCGCTATCTTGGGCGGCCGCTACGTCGATCGCGTGGGATTTAGAACCGTCATTTCAGGCGGTTACGTCATTGCAAGCATCGCCGGAATCATCGCGATCATCGCGATCAAGGAAAACCTCTTCCTCATCTTCATGATCGCCCTCGCACTCCTAGGTACAGGAACTGGCCTGGCTATGAGCGTTACCTCAACTGCAATCATCGGTTCAGCCCCAGCCCGCCGGACCGGCATGGCCTCGGCAATCGAATCGGTTTCCTACGAGTTTGGAACGATGCTTTCGGTGGCGGTCTTGGGTTCACTGATATCACTGTTTTACACTCTCAATGCGGCTCCCGAAGTCGCCCACAACATGGACGCTTCCGCCCACGACCCCGTTCTTGCATCCATGGCCGCAAGCGCCATCGATACCGCCTATACATGGACACTATCCATTGCGGTCGCAGTCGCCCTGAGCGCCGCAATCGCAACAGCCGTGCTCCTCAAAGACAATCCGAAGGAGACCAAGTATGCGCACGAGTAAAAGATCGCAGCTCATCCAGGCCGCCTTGGAGATCATCGATAGGAAGAGCCTGGACGCACTGACCTACGACTCCCTGGCGAAGGCCTCGGGAATGTCGAAATCCGGCCTTCTCTACCACTTCCCCTCTCGCACTGCGCTACTTTTGGCGCTCAACGAGCACTTGGCCTCGTCATGGAGGGCAAGCCTTCTCGAGGCCGCGGGAGCCCCTCCCGAGGAACTATCCGCCCGCGAACGCCTACGCGCCGTCGTCGAAGTACTCTCGCAAAGCGCGACCCGCGCAGACCTTCTTTTGGCGCTTGATACTCATACGCGTGAAGAGGGCGCCGAGGTGTGGGATGAGATCTTAGGCCCCTGGTTGCTTCCTCGCGAAGAAATTTTGGCCGATCCAGATATCTACCTGCTGTACATCATTGCCGACGGCCTGTGGGTGCACGACCACATCAATTCCTACGATCTGACCACACAGGAACGCCGTGCACTGATCACGGCAGCGTTGGCGTACTTGGATTCACTGCCCGACGTTTCGCAGGCGCACTTCTAAATCTCACCCGCGCGGGTGATCTCAGCTATTTCCGCAGCGCCAAGCAGGTGCTGGGGCCTTTAAGGTCATCGTGATTTTCCTGAACACGCTGCAGATCCTCAGCGGTCAGGGCACCGTTGTAGAGCGAGCCCAGAAGAACCGTCACTCCCGGCTCGGTGTTATCGGTCAAGGTCACTCGCGATGAGGGGAAGAAACGCGCGACAGTGTAGGCGGCATCAACAGACTGGGGACCTGCTTGAATCTGAGCGGAACCCGGGTATTCAGGCGAGGAATTCGAAGGATCTGCCACCTGGAAGCCCACGCTCTTGAGCATGTCTGATGCATCGCGTGCAACACCCGAGCGCGATGTCGTATTGAAAACCTGTACCTTGATTGAGGTCGTAGCCAGAGGCTGAGTTTCCTCGCTGGGGCAAGGAATATCCCCCGTCGAGGCGTACTTAACTTTTGCGGAAAAGCCGTTAAGGAAGGGGATGGGAAGAATTCCCGAGAGCACCAAAAGGCTGAGGACACTGAGTCCAGCCATCACCGAAACGACGATCGAGAAGACCGAATTCTGCTTAAGCTGGCGTTCGCGGCGATAGAGTTCGCGGCGGGACAGTTGGGGTTGTGGTGCACTCACAGGACTAACCTACTTCACGAATGGCACTTTGCGCACGAATTAGGCCGAATTTCAGTAGAGAGCCATTGTCGCAATTAGGGTGATCACAGCAATCAGGGGAAGTGTTCCCTGCTTAATAGCTGCGCTTCGCTTATCTGGAAACCAGAATATAGCAGTTGCCGGGAGTGCAGCTTAAAGCACTCCCGGCAACGCTGCGGCACCGCACGCTCAACCCCACTTCAGCGCGCATAGCGGCCGCTCACACACTCGACGCTCCCCCAAAACACAGAGTCGCCGAGCACGTTGTTTTATGCAGGCCTGAATTCAAAAGATTCAAACCCAAGCTTCTTGATGTCTTCAGCCATCGCCTCGACTTCCATATCCCACGCGCGGTCCCCCGCGTTAAAACCCTGGGCTGTCCCCAAAGCGCGAGCCTGCTGCAAAGCGAAGTGAGTTGCCCCCAAGTCCTTGACGCACGCGGCAACCTCGCGCGCATCGGAAGGACCATCCGGATACACCGTCAGGCGAACCTCATAGGCGACACCCGAATCCAACACCTCGCCCAAGCTCTCCCAGGCTTTTGGACCCGCGTTGGGACGCCCGGCCACGGCCTCGTACGCGGGACCCGACATCGCTTTAATGTCGATGCCCACCCAATCAACCAGGTCGGAACGCAAAATCTCACGCAGACGCGAAGGATAAGGACCCGCGGTGTGCAAACCAACCTCGAAGCCCAAATCGCGCACGCGCTGCATGGCCGGCAGAAGGGCCGACTGGCGCGTGGCCTCGCCACCGGAGAAGACCACCCCATCCAGCAGACCAACTCGACGGCCCAGCAGGTCCTCAACTTTCTCCCAGGACACCACCCCGGGAATTTTCGGATCGATGATCGCCTGATTGTGGCAATACGGGCATGCCCAGGGACACCCTTGAGCGAATACCGTCGCCACGAATTTTCCCGGCCAATCGACGCTGGACATGGGGCTCAGACCCGCGATCTGCAGGTCCGAGGCCCTCAAGGTCGCAAGGCTCATCGCTGATCCACCGGCGGGAAAGCACTGACCAGTTCACCGTGATCCGAAGCCGCAGCCTCGGAGAACATGGTGCGCTCGTTGTACTCACCCTTCTTACCGATATTGAAGGATTTCACGGGGCGGAAGTAGCCCATGACTCGAGTCCAGACCTCACACTCTTGCGGTTCGCGGTCGGGGTGAGCCTCGGCGCACTTCTCGCAGGTCCAGTGCTCGCCCACAAGGTATCCGTGAACAGGGCAAATCGAGAAGGTCGGGGTGATGGTGATGTAGGGGACCTTGAATGCGGTCAGTGAACGACGCACCATTTCCTTGCAGGCAGCACCCGAGCTCATACGCTCGCCCATGTAGAGGTGCAAAACCGTGCCGCCCGTGTACTTGCCCTGCAAAACTTCCTGATCTTCCAAGGCCTGGAAGGGGTCGTCGGTGTAGCCAACGGGAAGCTGCGAGGAGTTCGTGTAGTAGGGCTGCTCATCGGTGCCGGCCTGCAGGATGCCCGGGTAGTGGAGGCGGTCGGCCTTTGCGAAGCGGTAGGTCGTACCTTCAGCCGGGGTCGCCTCGAGGTTGTACATGTGGCCGGTGGCCTCTTGGAGTTCAACCATGCGCTCACGGATGTGATCGAGGATCGAGCAGCACATCTCAAAACCGAACTTATCGGTGATGTCGAACTGGTCTCCCGTGAAGTTTCGAACCATCTCGTTCATGCCGTTGACGCCGATGGTGGAGAAATGGTTGTTCAGGTGTCCCAAGTAGCGCTTCGAGTAGGGGAACAGGCCACGGTCCATGTGGAATTGAATGGTTTCGCGCTTGGCTTCCAGTGTCTGAGAACCCAGGTCAATCAAGTGATCCAATTCCCTGACGAGGCCGTCCATGTCGCCCGCGAAACGGTAGCCCAGACGCGCCATATTGATTGTGACGACACCGATGGAGCCCGTCAGTTCTGCGGAACCAAAGAGACCATTGCCGCGCTTGAGCAATTCGCGCAGGTCTAGCTGCAGGCGGCAGCACATCGAGCGGATCATGTGGGGATCCAAGTCGGAATTAATGAAGTTCTGGAAGTAGGGAAGGCCGTACTTTGCGGTCATTTCGAAAAGCGCGTCAACATTTTCGCCCTCCCAATCAAAATCGGGAGTCATGTTGTAGGTCGGAATCGGGAAAGTGAAGACACGGCCATCTGCGTCTCCCCCCGTCATGACCTCAATGAATGCGCGGTTAATGAGGTTCATTTCCTCTTGGAGCTCGCCATAAGTAAAGTCCACAACTTCGTCGCCAATGAGAGGGTGCTCATCGGCCAGATCATCCGGACAGGTCCAATCGAAGGTGAGATTCGTGAAGGGGCACTGGCTGCCCCAGCGCGAAGGAACATTGAGGTTGTAGATCAGTTCCTGCATGCTCTGGACGATCTGCTCATATGTCATATTGTCCAGGCGAACGAAGGGGGCCATGTAGGTATCAAAGGAGGAGAAGGCCTGTGCGCCCGCCCATTCGTTTTGCAAAGTTCCGAGGAAGTTCACGATCTGTCCGCACGCCGAAGAGAAGTGCTTCGGGGGTGCCGAGGCGATGGCACCGCTGACCCCGTTGAAACCTTCTTGGATCAGTCGCTTGAGCGACCATCCCGCACAGTAACCCGCGAACATATCGAGATCGTGGATGTGGATATCACCGCTGCGGTGCGCTGCTCCCGCTTCGGGGGAATAGACGCGCTCCAGCCAGTAGTTCGCGATCATCTTGCCGGCAGAGTTCAAGATCAAGCCACCCAGCGAGTAGCCCTGATTGGCATTTGCATTAACGCGCCAATCGGAGCGGTCAAGGTATTCCTCGACGGTCGAGATCGCATCGATGTCATAGCGTGTTGTGGGAGATGTAGTCACGGTTTTCCTTTCCGAGCTTCAACACTGACATCGTGGTGGGGGCACAATATCTAGTGTGCGAGACGAACGCGTCCCACAATATCTAGTGGTTTCAGAAAAGGTGTAGCTACGACATGCGGTGTGTTGCCATTCGACAAAAATGCGCAAATTACGAAAGCGGGTGAACGCATTGCGCGAGTATCTGAATAGCTTGCGAATAAGTTAGATGAAACTAGCGCGAGCGCTTTCAGCGCAAAATCGGCATTATTTCGCCGAAAGTCGGTCAACCTCGTGAATAACAAAACCTGCAACAGCGATAACACCAAAAGATGAAATCCCCGCAAGAACATGAGCCCGACGCGGAAGAGCATCCAAAAATTCTGCGTAGGTAATTCCGCCCGAACCCATTTGCGCCAAATCATTGGGAGTCAAGGCCCACACAGAATAAACAACTCCCAAAACCGTGATGAGCGCACTGGCCATTGCAATGACAGCCATAGCTTTCTGGACGGGCACGCCGTGGCGAACGCGTGTCTCTAGCGGGCACAAGATCAGTGCCCAAAAACCGCAGATTGCCATAGCAACAAGAACATCGGCGGGGCGGTGCCAACCAAAAACCATGACGGAAATACCCACCAAGGATGTCCAGAGATATCCGATCCACGCTGCGGGGCCTCGGAACCATTCGGGGGCAATCATCACCAATGCCAGAGCAAGGGACATTGCAACCGTCGTATGTCCCGAAGGAAGCGAATTCAAAATGGCTGCCGACACGTGGAAATCCGGGCGATCAATGAGCAGCTTCGCAACCTGAGTCGTCGTATTGGCCGCAACAATCATGCCCAGCGCACGACCCGCCAGCGTTGGACGACGACGCAGCCATGCGATCAAAACAATCAGACCACCAACAGCGACCATCGCGGGAACCGAAATAATGTGCGTCACGGTACTTCCCACAGCGCCCAAGGGCTCCGCCCAGCGCATGGCAGCTTCCATCGACAAAGTGTCGATCGCCTGGCCAGTAACAGTAAAGACGGCAACCCAAGCGACAAGGATACTGAAGAGCACGCACCCTCCCGCAGCAAAAAGTCGACGCGCAAGGCGAGGACGGTAGCCGGGAGCCACAGTCCTTGGGGCGCTCCGAGCAGCACCCGAAGCGGCACGCGCATTACTACCGCGCGGGCTGGATTGCCGAATATTTGGCCGTCGTCCAGCACCAGAAGAGGGGGTTTCAGAAGTGGCACTCCCCGAGTCCTGGGAGCCAGAGAATCGCCTTGACGAGGCCGCGAGCGCTTCCGGAACCTCTGCAGCATCCTCTGAGGGTGCGTAAGCCTCGGATTCTTCGGAATTAAAGGAAGGATCAGGATAACCGGGAATGCGTTCGCTCATTGCGTTCCCCCTTCCCTCATGCGACAACCAATCTAGGTGGCATCTGTTTCGTTTCGCGTACTTCGAAGGTCTTATTTTAGTCACCCATCTGGGGCATTTTCTATTGGAACACTAGGTTTTTCCTCGGTTGATTGAGGTAACATTTTGTCACATTCTCAAGCTTCTATCTCGAGCCGCGCTCCGGTCATTCGGTTAGAGTGGAGGAGTCAACAGGCGTGAGTCACTGCAACTCAATGCCACTACCGACTCGGATCAGGGGTGCTACGTGTCGATTTCTCCGGTCAACACCGACCGCATTCGCGCTGTCTTGCACGGTCACGATCTGAATTTTGGTGAGTCTTCAGACGAAGAGCTCGCTGTTCCGACACGAAATGCGATCTATTTCTGGAACACATCAAACCCCCACATCCTGCAATTGCGTGCGCACTGGCGTGGAATTGCCAACGATGATGCCGAATTTGCGTCGCTCATGGAAGAAGTTCGGCGCTGCAATGCAACCCGCACAGGCCCGAAGGCGTACTTGGCACCTTTCGAAGACGGTCGACGCTACGGACTGATCGCCGAATGCAACATCGTTGCGACAAACGGTCTTTCGGAAGCCCAGCTCGATACCTTCTTCGAAACTTCAATGTCGATGATCATGGGATTCTTCTCTGATCTTGAAGAAACCCTTCCCGAATTCGTCACGTGGAGTGATCAAGATTCGGATCAAGAGTCATCTAGCGAGGCGAACACCATCTCGCTCCACCAGGGAGATCGATCATGAGCACGCTTCCGGGACCCTATCCCGTACCCAAGGATTCGATCACGCCGTACAAAGTGACTTTCGATCGCTTAATGCGCACGCTTTCTGAGCTGCAGTTCCAGGCTGATGTTTTGGCGGAAAACCGCGCTGCTGGCGCCGTTTTCGACGGGGTACCTTTCCTGCTCAGCATGGATTCTTCCGAGCGCTTCCTGTCGATTCGCGCGGTCTGGGATACCGACTTCGAGGCCGAAAAGGCCGGTCATCCGCTTTTCGCAGCAGCTGATTCATGGAACCGCGAGAAGTATTTCCCAACGGTTTATTGGATGTTGGACCCCTCCGGCTCTCTTCAGGTGTGTGCCGATTTCGCCGTTGACACTTCTGCCGGCCTATCGGACCAGCAGCTCACCGACCACTTGGGGGCTGGTATTTCAACCGGAATTGACGCGATCCGCTACATGCAAGAGGCCGCAACCCAGACCTTGGGTTGGGTCGCTCCGGAGGCAACTCCCTACTCTGCTTCGCCCGAGGCCTCGGCCCCCGCTGAGTCCTTCGCGCAGCCCCAGCCGGGTAGCCCTGCTTCCACTGATGCCGAGGCCGAGGGACGCTCCGCTCATAGTGGTGCCGCTTTCGGGCTCTGATGGATTCACGCTCTGAGAACCTGCTCGAGATCATCCGTTCCCGAGGCACACAGGGACAGTTTGTCGATTACCGCTGCCTTCCTGCCCAAGATGCGCTCACTTCACCGTGGCCCGAGTGGATTCCCACCCCTGTCGTATCCACGTGGCGTCAAAGCGGAGTTGATGAACCGTGGCTTCACCAGGTGCAAGCCCTTAAATCGATCCATTCTGGCCACGATGTTGTCATTGCGACCGGCACGGGTTCGGGCAAGTCTTTGGTCGCATGGACACCGATTCTTTCAGACCTGGTTCAAGCCGATGATTCAAACAGAATCTCCGATATTCATCGGCGTCCAAGCTGCCTTTACCTCTCACCAACCAAAGCGCTTGCAGCAGACCAGCTTCATTCGCTGAACCGGCTTGTTGATGGCCTCGGACATGACGTCGCCCTTGCACTTGCCGATGGGGATACTCCTCGCGAAGCCAAGGAATGGGCTCGCGCGAACGCCGATATCGTCCTAACGAACCCGGACTACCTGCACTACGTCATGCTCCCCCGTCATGAGCGCTGGACTCGCTTTTTAGCATCGCTGCGCTACGTGATTGTTGATGAAATGCACCAGTGGCGAGGAGTCAGTGGTAGCCACATTTCTCTGGTTTTACGCCGACTTTTAAGAATTGCGCGCCACCTTGGTGCAGACGTCCAGGTCATTATGATGTCAGCGACTCTGGCCGATCCACAATCCGTTGCTCAGACAATGATCGGGCGCGAAAACATCGACGCGATCACAGACGATACTTCCGGACGCGGAACTCACCACATCTTTATGTGGGAGGGCCGCGAGGTTCCCCGCGAAGAAGATGTATCAATTGATGCCTTCCTTTCTGCTCTTCGTGCCGCCGAGGCCGGCGAAGAGACGGTTCTTGAAGCTCCAACTCAGCGTCTTTCCGCCCAAACAGAGGCTTCGCTTTTGTGCGCAGAGCTTATTCGCGCCGATGCTCGCCTGTTGACTTTTGTTCGTTCACGCGGTGGTGCCGAGGCCGTCGCCGCCCAAACCCGCGACAAACTCCGCGACGCTCCAGAATTAGCCTCGACCGTCGCTGCGTATAGAGGGGGCTTTCTTCCCGAAGAACGACGCACCTTAGAATCTGCACTGCGTTCGGGGCGATTACGAGCGCTTGCAACGACCTCTGCCCTAGAAATGGGTATCGACATCTCTGGGCTTGATGTCACCATCACCGCGGGGTGGCCTGGGACTCGCGCCTCATTTTGGCAACAGGTTGGACGCTCCGGACGTGCTGGGGCAGATGGTATTTCTGTTCTTATTGCTGGCGATAACCCCCTTGATTCTTTCCTTGTTCATCACAGCGATGATATTTTTTCCCCCGTCGAGGCAGCGGTATTAGATCCTCAAAACCCCTGGGTTTTGCGCGATCACCTGTGCGCAGCCGCGGCCGAACTCCCTCTTCCTGAGGACGAGGCGGTATCTGTTTTCGGAAGTGGAGCTCCTGCTCTTTTAGCTGAGCTCGGTCAGGAAGGGCTCCTAGTCCACCGAAGTGGAGGCTGGAGATGGAATGTCAGCTCTTCTGATGGTCCATGGGAGGAAATCCAGATCCGCGGCAGTGGTGGTGATGTTCAAATTGTCGACACTCGAAGTGGAAGCATCATCGGTTCTGTTCCCCAAGATTCTGCAGATTCTCAGGTGTTTCCCGATGCGATCTACGTGCACCAGGGACGAACCTTCCACGTCCTCTCTCTCGAAGAAGGTCCCACACGCATCGCCTATGTCGAAGAAGTTCGCACACCGCTCAGGACTAGGGCCCAAGACGCAACCTCATTGCGGGTTATCAGTGTTGATGAAGAATGGGTCAGCCCAGATTCTCTTGTTCACTGGTATCGAGGGACTGTTGATGTCACCCGTCAGGTCACCGATTTTGACCTCCTTCGACTTCCGGGGCTGGAATACATCTCAAATACCCAGCTCGATATGCCCGAACGCACTTTACGCACCCAGGCCTGCTGGTACACCTTGAGTCCAGCGACAATGGCAGCGATCGGAATCGATAAAGGCGCTGTCTTAGGGGCGCTCCACGCAGCAGAGCATGCTTCGATCGCCCTTCTTCCCCTACTAGCAAATTGCGACCGTTGGGATTTAGGTGGGCTTTCGACAAATCTCCACACGGATACCGATTTACCAACTGTTTTTGTTCACGATGCTTATCCGGGTGGATCGGGCTATGCGCATTACGGTTTCGCCCATGCACGCGAATGGATGGAGCGTACCTATCAGGCTGTTTACGAGTGCCAATGCCATGACGGGTGCCCCCGATGCATCCAGTCTCCGAAGTGTGGAAACGGGAATGAACCGCTCTCAAAGTCCGGCGCAGAGCGCCTTCTGGGCTTCCTCGTCGAGCATTCACCTTTCGAAGTAATTCCCAGAAAACTTTCAGATACAAAATAGTATCCATACAGTATGACTTCCTATATTTAAGTCATCGAGAGTTGGACCCCACTTAAGTGGGGATGCCACACCGAAAGACTTTTCGGGAAACTCGCACTGTGTTGATGGGATGCTTGAGGGGCCAGCCGGGGGGCAGGCCCCTCAAGTGCATCTACAGCACTTTCGCCGTCAACTCCCGCTCGAGCCGAGCGAAAGACATTCCATCCCCACCCACTGCTCACACGCACCGTGACGATCGTGTCGACACTTTCGCAGTGACATGAGCTCAGCATTGCTCCGTTTTCTTGAGCAACCTCATTTGCCGCACGACAGGCTTTTTCCTCTACTGATTCCCACTGAGCTGTTGCGGAAACATCTGCTCCCGCCAGGGCACTGAGATCCGCAATATTCTGGGCTCGATTCCCCGCCACAAGAAGAGCAATGTACGCCAGTGCACTGCAGGCAAGAACGCAAAGGACAGCCAGAACTCCAACCACCATGATTGTCCCGGAGCCTTCATCCGACCCCCTCTTCTTAGTCATCCTCAATCACCACCTACCACAGTGCTTTCGCGCAACATCTGATATCTGCACTGAGCGTTCAAGCCAATCATTCCCGCGGGGCCTCTATAGGGAGCTTGCGCTTTGCCGTAAATCCACTTCTCGTCTGCGGAGAACTCAAAGTGGGCCCCTGATATCCAAGTGGACATCACGCGCGCAGTTTCCTGCCCGTTCCCTCCGCGAGCGCTTTCACGGACGCCCGCCGAAAGCGCAGTACATAAATTCTGGGTGGTCATGGCAGCAGCAAAGACTGAAAGGACAAGCGCAATCATGATGACTATCGAGAAGGTCCCCAGAGCAATTTCAACGCTGACCATGCCGTCATCCGAGTGCTTTTCGGATGACGGCATGGAGCGGCCGTATCTCAGTCTCATGAAATACTCAATGCAGAGCTAATGAGATGTTCAAGGGCAGATTGCACGACACCGGACTTTAAAACCACTAAGAGCAAACCGGCGAATCCCGCCGTTGCCAATGCCCCAATCGCATATTCGACCGTTGTCGATCCTTCTTCTGGATCTGTCATCATTTCACTCTTGGGATCACGGTCGTCGTGAAGTGTTTCTTCCGTCAACATGGGCCTTTCCTTTCTCTTCGTTCCCATGTCTTGAGAGTGCGCCGAGAATCTTTCCTCAGTCTCTGCAGCCGTAAAAATTGTGGATGAATCGTCGACACACAGAAACTGTGGATAACATTCGCGGGACTTCTTAGAAGCTATTTCGTGCCATCGTCAGAAGTACCGGCACAACCCCTAGGAAGATGAAGGCTGGCAACATCAGTAGTCCCAAGGGCACAACCAATTTCACTCCCAATTCCTCTGCTCTGGCACGCGCATCCGTAAGTCTTTGATCCCTGCTCGCTTCCGCTAAGGCATGCAGCTGATGATCAACTGATGCTCCACGCACCCATGCTTCTCGCAGAACCTCGGCAATGTTTGTTATCCCCTCACTGCATCCCTCCCAGGTGCGATCCCACCGCACGCCAAGAGTCAAACAACTGGCGACTCTCACCAGCTCTTCGATTTCCGCTGAACGTCCAATGCACTCCAGCGCTCGAGGAATTGACACTCCAGACTCCAATGCAGCGATTACCAGCTCACAGATGATTGCGATATCTTCCTGCGCAACTTCCTCCCATTGACATGACGATCGGCGTATCAGACGAAGCGAGACCCATCGCCCCGCTCCCAAAAATGACAGTCCGATTACTGCACACATCGAACCCACTCCCCCATCAACAAGCACAGGAAATGGGTTAATCCCCATGATGAATACCGCGAGCAGTGCCAGCAGTGGCAGTAAGTTGAGGATCTTCGCGGATAGGGCGGGGCCGGCACCAGCGACTCGTCGTGCCTTTTGAATGCGCTCAATATCATCAAAGTTTTGTGCCAAAGCATCTAAAACCGCTGACAAAGGAGCACCTAATTCGTAGGAAACTGCGCAGGCCGCAGTAACCATACGCGCATGCTCTCCAGCCTGTTTGAGAACAATGGAAGCAACCCCATAGGGGACTCCTTCTTCGCCTTCACCCACCTGTAGCCATGCATCACGCGCGGACAACCCAGCACGAACCAAAGCACTGACTTTTCTCAGAGATTGAGCCGCTTCGGTAAGGCTGGAATGCGAAGTACTCCCCTGCCAAGGCCGAGTGTGCGCGCGTTGCAGATTTGACCAGAATCGCTGCTGCCCACGCGTCAATGGATGCGGATCCCACATCAGAACACGCCGAAATGTCCTGCTGTGCATCAGGGGTCCTCAGTAAGCAATGCGCGCAGTCCTTCCCACGCTGGTCCGGGGGTGCCGCGGCCTCGGCAATCACATCGATAGGCACAGCTGCACGCAAGTACCCCATTTTCCATCCCAAAAATCCCGATCTGTGTCATCTGGCGGGTGCCACGCATTGGACCATGAGCAACACGCTCCATATGGACAACTACCTGAAATGCCGCCTTTGCCTGCAGATCCGTTGCCCGAGCATCCATTCCCGCGAGCGCTCCCAATGCCGCAAGTCGGGCGGGAACTTCTGCGGGAGTATTCGCATGAATCGTGGCAAAACTTCCGCGGTGCCCGGTATTCAAAGCAGTCATAATGTCGCGAACTTCGATACCTCTGCATTCCCCTAAAACGATGCGGTCCGGCCTCATACGCATGGCAGCTCGGACCAGTTCCGAAAGAGTCACTTCCCCGCACCCCTGAGCATTAGCCTGTCTGGCTTGAAGGTGAACAACATGGGGATGTTGAGGATTTAATTCGCTCATTTCCTCGATACAGATCAGCCTCTGAGCGGCGGGCAATGCGCCCAAAAGTGCAGCAAGCAGAGTGGTTTTCCCACTCCCCGTAGCGCCAGAAATAAGGATGTTGCAGCGCATATCAAGGGCGCGCATCAACACCTGATATGAGGTGTTGTCAATACTTCCCATCTCACGCATCTGCCCAATGCTGAGACCATTTCTGGCAGGAATCCTCAGAGAAATCAGAGTTCCCCCACCAGAAAGTGGTGGGATAACCGCGTGAAGACGAATCCCCATGGGTAAGACTCCATCAACGATCGGAGCCGCATCATCTAAACGCTTTCCGCAGATCCCTGCCATTGTGACGGCTAATTCACGCACTTCTTCTTCACTGTCAAAAGAGCATCCAGCCGGCTCAACCCCCCGCCCGCAATCGGCCCACACCTGCGTGGAATTCACCAAGATATCCGTAATTCCGGGAAGGCGAATCAAGGGAGCCAATATCTTTCCCAAGCCATTAAAACGAGCTTCGAGTTCTTCCAAATGCGTACCAAGCTCTTCAATTCCCATCCCGATAGGTTTGAGAGGTATCGCAGTCTGGTCGTCCTTCTTTCCCGAATGCGCTACTACAAGGCAATCGTCGATCAGGCTCATTGCGTGCACTCCACAATCTGTTCCCACAGTCGTGATCGAGCACGCCTTCCTTTCTGCCCCTGCTGAGGCCTTATCCCCGCTGGGTGCACCCCCATTCCTTTGGTGTGGGTAATTTGAGAGATTTGAGTCGAAGAGATGTGCCCGCTAAGTGGAGTTCGTGAAAAGAATCCACCACGTGGAGGTGGCGCGATTAAGAGAAAACTTCGACACGGGAATGGAAATGACGCACTGAGAGCACACAGACGCGCGGCCCCAACAGCATCTCCCAAACCTATAAGAATGAGCGCATCAAAATTTCTTGCAGTTTGTTCGCATTGAGCTCCCCATCTGCCCAGATCACACACCACAGTGCGAGTTTCACGCAAAGCAGCAAGAAGCCCCGGGAGCCGTGAGTCATCTGAATCGGCATAGCCGCGTGAATCCCCGCCGACAAAAGACACCCCCTGAGCGCAGGGAAGACTATTCGCGATCGAGGGAAGGAAATAACGCTCACCTTTGCTCAAGCGTGACCATGCCACCTGCCCATCCTCGGGAACAAGGATGCGTCCGCCACGGCCTCGTGCAGGTCCAGGTCCCGAGCAATTCACTAAAACACTTCCCGTGTCCGCACACAAATCCCAGGTAAGGGCAGAGACCCCTACTCCCCCGCTCCAACCTGCGATTCCCACGCAAAGGTGGGAAGAATGCGGCGATACCGTAGCCTGCCAGCGCGCATGGTCTGCAAGGATGAGCTGCCCGATCGCCTTCTCACAACCTGGAAGACGCAGCGTATCTCCGATAACCAACACGTGGATTCCACGGTGTTCCCACCGGGCTCGATCTTCGCTCCTACCAAGGACAGCGCAGATCACTTCCTCAACGCGGAATTCCGTACGCTCACACTCTTCTGGAGGGCACTGGCGAGTATTAATCCCCAACAAAGCACAGACCGCACGCAATGATTGCTCAGCACCTTGCGAAAGTTCCCAAAATGCAACGTAGCCTTCGCTCTTCATGGTACGAGCGTGAATTTTCTTTCCATGGAATACCACCGCGACCGCGAAATCTGTGGAAAACTAGAGCTAATCCCGCCCCTGTGGATAACACTGCTGTTTCCGCATCAAGCCAAGGTGTCAACGATGACGATCCTCAATAACAACACAGAAATTCTCAAACCTGCCCTGCCCGGCGCTAATCAGCACCCGGAAGGTGATACCCGCATCGCGGCCTTTTTCGATCTTGACAAGACCATCTTGGCCACGGCCTCGGCAATGGCGCTAAGTAGCCCGCTGGTTCACGCGGGAGTCATGAGCCGCTGGGATTCCCTGCGGGCAACCCTCGTCCAACTTCCCTACCTCTTCACGGGTGCTGACGATGAACGAATGCGGTCGATGATGCATGCCTTGGGTGAACTCACTCGCGGCTGGGACCCACAGCACGTTGAAAAAATCGTCAATAACGTCACAAATTCAACAATCGCACCCCTGTGTTACAGGGAAGCATTGGCACTGATCGATCACCACCGACTTCTGGGGCACCACGTTGTCATCGCGTCTGCCTCACCGCTAGAGATCGTTCGCCCCATTGCGCACCTGCTTTCGATCCCCGATGCTTTATCCACGATTGTCGGGCAGGGCCAGGATGGCTTGGCCGACGGAACCATTACCCACTTCAATCACGGAGAAGGAAAAGCCGAGGCCTGCGCAGCTCTGGCCCGCGAACGCGGCTGGGACTTGAATGAATCCTTTGCGTACAGCGATTCCATCTCTGACCTGCCGATGCTCGAATTAGTGGGAAACCCCAGGGCAGTAAACCCTGATCGAGCGCTTGCCGCGGTTGCTCGCGAGCGCGAATGGCCGACGCTTTCCTTTACACGAACAGTTCGAATCCGGGGCCGTAAGCGCACCCGCCTTGCCCGCGCGATGATTCCCGTCGCTTTGGCAGGAGGAATAGGCATCGGCTATTGGGCACACCGCTCAATTCCCAGCTAGTACCGGCATACTTGATATATGTCCAGATTGTCCCTCCCGGTCGGCGCTATCTTGCGTCCAGCGATCTTCGCTGTCATCTTTGCGCCCCTTGCCCTGATCCTCATGGGAATGTCGCTCGCGGATCTTCAGGCGCGAGCTGCGATTGGTGTTCCTTTGGCCTCGGTCGAGGGCATGATCGGCATGGCTTTTTCGGCCATTCTTCTGGCCATGATTTCTATCAACTGCGAGCGCAATTCCATTGGTATGTTCATTGCTGCTGCATGGGAACTTGTCATTGGTTTCTTACAGACCTTTGGTTACCTTCGAGTCCACTTCCTTGTGGCGTCAAACCTTTCAACCAACGATATTTCCGCCGCACAAACCTGGAATCTCTACCCCTTATGCGTAGCTGCGATCCTTTGTGGCGGCGGAGTTGCTTTGTCTCTGACTCACCGAGCGCGCGAAAACAGCCCGGATTCCGATCAGCTTGTGTCCTTTCAGCGCCACCAGGGTGAGCGAATCGCAGTCGCAGTAGCTTCACTTCCACTGGGAGTTATTGCCGTCGTGCTTCTCGTTCGCTGCGCTCCTGCCGATTCGCTCCCAATGGCTGCCAGCGGACTGCACGGCGTCATTGCACAGACTCCCATGCATACATCGGAGGGCATCGCAGTTGCCGTCATCTTGGGAATGATCGCGCTGGTTTCGCGCTGGTCAATGATCGGCCCTCAGGTCGTCGCTTGGACCTACATCATCCCAGCCTTCCTTCTGATTCCCGTTGGAACAAGCCTCACCGGAGCTGTCGTGACCCCCGGAAAATCAATGGGAACCCAGATTTTAATGTCCGCATCGACTATTTCTGCCTATGGAATGATCCTTGCGGCCTCGACCTTGGGAATTTACTGGGCTCGTCGCTACGCCCCCAACGACGCATCAAGCTCCAACCAAGTCGCATAATCCAGCGCTTCTCGGCGGGTAATCCCCAAAAATATTCGTTTTCTCGTTATCGTCAGCACGAGAAGAGGAGGTCCCATGTCTGATCAGGAACACAAGGAAGACGTTGACAAGGTGACGGAAGATACCGATCACCCCCATACCGGTGAGGAAACACCACTGACCGGTGAAGAAGTCACCCTTCCCGGTGAGGCATCTGCAGCCGAAGACATCGTCGGTGGCGCATCAGTCACCGAAACCAGTCAGGTTGAACCCGTCCACATGGGTGTCACGCCAACATCCGTGGATGATGCTCTTGCACAGCGTTCGACATCTGAGCATTCAGAGGCCGAGCCCGAGTCAGCTCAGGAACAGCAGGATGCGCAGACCGAGGAATCCTCTTCAGACGAAGCTTCGAGCGAAGAAAACTCTCAGGGCGATAGCCACGACTTAGCGCACGATGAGAACACCGTGGCTGAGTCTGAGCACACCTCCCACGACGACGATGCTGAGCCGGCCTCGGAAAAGACTGAGGAAACTACTGAGGACAACGCAGAGCCCACGGATGCATCCCCCGAAGAATCTGAGGAAGCTGCCGACTCCGCACACACCACAACGATCCCGGCTACTTCCGAAGCCGCGGAAGAAGAGCCTGAGGACTCTCCTTCGATGACCGAGGTTCCCGACGCCCTCTCGCGCCGCACACCCACTCAGCCCGAAACCGCCGAGGAAGCCGAGGACGAGGTTGAAAGCACCCAGGTTCGTAGGCGTGCATTCATTGCTCCGGCAGCGGAAAGCGCAACGACCGAAGCTTCGTGGAAGCCTCGTGAAGATAGCGGCGAACGTACCGTTCCTCAAGAGACCCCCGAGAGCCTCGACGATGCCCTTTTTGAAGGCGCAACCGTCGTTCCTGAAATGCCCTCTCGCGCAGCCGCTCACTGGAGCTCATTGGCTTTGGGCATCTTTGCTCTACCCATCACTTGGTACCTCATTGCCGATGCCGGCGCTCGCATGACGCTTCCCGAGGGCAACCCCGCAGCAACCGGCGTGATCAACTGGCTTGCCCTCACCGAAGTTGTCATCGCTTTCGTGGCAGTTATTGCACTATTTGAAGCATTCAAGCGTTCCTCACTGGGTGCATGGATCGGCGGCCTCTGCTTCTTCGCAGCCGGCCTCCCCTGGGTTTTCGCCCCCGGATTTACCTCTGCACACACGGTTTCCGTTCTGCACTTCCTGCAGAATTCCGGTGCCTTGGGCGCTAACCTTGCACACCACCTCCAAGCGTCCGGATACTCCGGTCGACTGCTCTTCCTTGGAATTACACTGCTTGGCATCGCATCCCTTTCGCATTCGGTTCGTCGCCGCGGACGCAATGAAGAGGCAATGCGCGAGCAAGTAGAGCGCGTCAATCCCGCGGGTGCACACTTCACCGCCCGCGAACGTCGTCGCGCCGAAAAGGCAGCTGGTCTGCGGTGAAACCCGAGGTTTCTCGCGCGGTATTGGAGGCTCCCGGGCCCTGGGTTCACCGTAGGATCTCAGCCTCGGGAGCGTCCTTCCATATCGCTGACGCGGGACCCGAGGATGCCTCTTTTGCCGTTATCCTCCTTCACTCGTTCCCGATGACCTGGTGGACGTGGCGGGAGGTTATTCCCGCCTTCACGCAGGCCGGTATCCGCACCATTGCAATGGATCTTCGAGGCTTTGGCACCTCGGATCTTGCTCCGGGAGAAGTCGAACTCACCCAGCTGGCGGCGGATGTCGCTGGCGTGGCCTCGGCACTGGGAATTTCTTCCTACACGGTTGTTGGCAACGGCATGGGGGGCGTGGTCGCGTGGATGCTCGGCGCGCTTAAACCTGCGGGCTTGCAGGCGATTGTGCCGGTTTGTGCCCCTCACCCGCTGGGTCTGCACTTCCTGCGTGGGCTTTCTTCCCGAGGCCGAGGCCGCTGGTTCTCAACCCTGCTATCGCGCCGTCCTCGCGTAGCCTTCTTCGCGGCACGCTCAGCATGGATCGACCGCTCAATCTCTCAGTGGGCGGCGCCTTTTAACCGCGAGGAAATGCTAGAGAATGCGCAAGTCTACCGCGAGGCTCTTTCGCGTCACATCGCAGTTCGATCCGCATGGGAGTCACTGCGGGCAACGTTTAGGCCCTCATTTAGCTCCAAGAATGTTCTGACACGGAGCGTGACGGTACCCGTGCTTTCGATTCAGGCGCGCGACGACGGTTTATGGTCGCACGTAGATTTTGCTGATGACGTTCAAGCGACCAGCGGCGAATTCACCATGCGCGCAATTGGCGAATGCGGCCATTTCCCACAGGAAGAAAACCCTCAGGCTCTGATCCAGGCGATCCTTCCTTTCATCAAGGAATCCGCTCACTTTGCAGCGGAGAGTCAACTCTAAAGAAACGAATTTGCGCAAACTGTGTGCAAATATGTGATTTAGACCGTTCACCGTGCATAATAGTTACGACTATCACACGGTGGCTCTTTTGTGCTGGGCTGCCGTCTTACATGATTAGGACAGCTCAGTAGTCGGCGGCGCATGCTAGCGGCGCTCGCGAATAGAACGGAGTTCCGGCTTTATGTATGGAGATGCAAACTTCATCAACCAAGTCCCGCTCTTTAGTGGACTCGATGAGGCGCAACAGGCATCGCTGCAGCAGAAGATGGGTCAGACAACACTGCGACGCGGCGAAACCCTCTTCGAAGAAGGCGATCTTGGTGACCGTCTGTACATCGTGACCGAAGGCAAAGTGAAGCTGGGCCACACCTCGAATGACGGCCGCGAATCCCTGCTTGCAGTCCTTGGACCCGGCGAAATTCTCGGTGAACTGACGCTCTTCGATCCGGGCCCGCGCTCGACCACCGCAACCGCCGTATCTCCCGCCACCCTGCTGCACCTGCTGCACAGTGACCTCATGGAGATCGTCGAAGCGAACCCGACTCTGGCCAAGCACATGCTTCGCGCACTGGCACAGCGCCTGCGTCGTACGAATGAATCGCTTTCCGATCTGGTCTTCTCCGACGTCCCCGGCCGCGTTGCTAAGGCACTGCTTGATCTGGCAGATCGTTTTGGTACGGCAACCGATAAGGGCATCCACGTTCCTCACGACCTCACTCAGGAAGAACTGGCCCAGCTGGTCGGCGCTTCGCGTGAAACTGTCAACAAGTCCTTGGCAGATTTCGTTTCGCGCGGTTGGATCCGTCTGGAAGGCCGTGCGGTCACACTGCTTGACGTCGATCGTCTAGCACGCCGCGCTCGCTAATCTTTAGCTCAATGCCTTCGGGGCCGAGCAGGTGATAAACCTGCTCGGCCCCGAAGTTTATTGCGAAGAATTATCCGCAGTATCAGTCTTGCTTCGGACGCTTCAGATACGCGACCAAGCTATCTGAACCGGTCGGTCCTGGAACAACCTGGACGAGCTCCCAGCCATCGGCTCCCCACTGGTCGAGGATTGCCTTCGTTGCGTGGGTCAAAAGCGGAATTGTTGCATATTCCCATGTAGTCATAGCGCCATCCTACGGCACTCACGGCAATTAGCCACGCGCAGCAACAGAAAGCGATGCCTCTCGTAATGCTTTGGCATTTGTACGAAGATGCTTCATCGACAAGCTTTGGGGAACTCGGGGTTTACGCAGTTCAACTGCCAGAGGATCTCGAGAGTGCATGAGCCACTCACTCCAGTCAGTCTTTTCTGGATAGACGCGCAAAATTACGCGGCGTTCGCGTTCGGTAAGACCGCCCCACACCCCGTAAGACATCTGTGATTGCAATGCGTCTGCAAGGCACTCAAGGCGCACGGGGCATTCCATGCAGCGCATACGAACTTGACGCTGAGCTGCGCCCTGCACAAACAGGGAGTCGGGTTCATCTTCGGCACACAGGGCATACTCAACCCAACCGTGGTCGTCAATCATGTGAAACTCCACCCTCTCCATGTGGTCGACATTGACCTCTTCCTCAGAGAGTACACATGAAATTTTCATAAGGGAAATTAGGACGGCTTCGGTCCATAATCTGGCAAAGACGCAGAACGTTGACCTAATCCACCTCTTCCTCTCTCTTTCCGAGGCCTCTACACGTATCCTGTACCTATGGCTCAGTCGCATACACGCTTTGTTCGACCCGCACAGCTGGTGGCGCTCTTGCTGTCATTCTTGGCGGCATCAACACTGGTTGGTGTGGTCAGCGCTGGTGTCTTAGTGCCAGCCGTCGGAACCGGTGCAATCACGGCGAAAGCGGGGATGGAGATCTTCGACGAGATCCCCACCGACATCCAAGTTGTCTCTCCCGCAACCGAGTCCACCATGCTCGATACGAACGGCCAAGTGATTGCCCGTTTCTACGATAAGCAGCGCATTGTCATCCCCTCGGACAAAATCGCGCCCATCATGAAGAAGGCAATCGTCGCCATCGAAGACCGACGCTTCTTTGAACACCACGGTGTCGACCCCACAGGCATTGCCCGCGCAATGGTCAACAACCTCGGCGATGACGGCGGGAAACAGGGCGCATCGACCATTACCCAGCAATACGTTCGTAACGCATTGGCCGAAAAGGGCTACATGGAAGGCGATGCTGACCAGGTCGAAGCCGCAACCGAGCAAACCACCGAACGTAAGCTTCGCGAAATCAAGTACGCGCTTGCTGTTGAAAAGCAAATGGATAAGGACCAGATCCTCAGTGGCTACTTGAATATCGCGCCTTTCGGTCCCATTACTTACGGTGTTGAAGCTGCCTCTAGGCTCTATTTCTCCAAGTCCGCCAACGAACTGACGATCGGTGAAGCCGCACTCCTAGCCGGCCTCGTCCAGTCCCCCGTGCAGTACAACCCCCTTCAGCACCCCGAGGCCGCGCAGGAGCGCCGTAATACCGTCCTTTCCGTCATGGCTGACCAGGGCGTCATTACCGAGGCCGAAGAAGCCGAAGCAAAGGCCGTGAGCGTGAGCGACATGCTTCACCCCACTCAAATTCGTGAGGGTTGCTCGGGCGCTGGCGATGAGAACGCATACTTCTGTTCCTATGCAGTTCGTCAGTTCCTTGCTGATAGCGCATTCGGTAAGACTTCGATTGAGCGTGAGCGCCTTCTTAAGACCGGTGGCCTGACCATCCGAACGACTCTGGATCCGAAGAAGCAGCATGCTGCCTATGAAGCCTTAACGAAGACCATTCCTTCCGATGATGCTTCCGGTTTGGATAACGCTTTGGTTTCCTTGGTCCCCCAAACGGGCGAAGTTGTGGCAATGGCCCAAAACACCGTCTACGGCGTGGGTGAAGACGAAACCATGTCGAACTACGCGGCTGATGGTTCCTTCCAGGTTGGATCAACCTTCAAGGTCTTCGTCTTGGCCGAATGGTACAAGGAAGGCCGCTCGGGTTATGAAACCATTGACGGGCGAACGAACTTCCCCAATGGCTCCTTCAAGTGCGATGGCGCTCCGATCCACACCGAAAGCTGGAACGTCGTCGACTTGGCCGGTAAGAACGGCGCCTTTAACGTCATTGGCGCAACGGGCCTTTCGGTGAACCACTCCTTCGTCAACATGGCTTCCAAGCTCAACTTCTGCGATATCTTCCAAGTTGCCGCTGACATGGGCATCGATGACGGAAACGGTGAACCAATCTTGGCTGTGCCCGCTAACATCTTGGGCTCTGCTTCTGCTTCACCGCTGACCATGGCACGCGCTTTCGCAACCTTCGCCAATGACGGCAAGATGTGCCAACCCTACTCGATCGCGAAGGTTACCGACCGCCAGGAGAACGTTCTTAAGGAAGGTTCTGCGAACTGCAAGCAGGTCATCGATCCGCAGGTCGCTCAAAAGGTTGCAACAACCCTGACGAAGTCGGCTAGCCAGTACTACACGGCTACGCGTTTGTCGGGCGGTCGTCAATTTGCCGCCAAGTCCGGTACGACTGACTACTCGGCAAACACGTGGCTGACCGGATCGACCGCCGAGCTCACCACCGCCGCGTGGGTTGGCCACGGCAACGCCTCGACAACCCCTGTTCAAAACGTTCGCATTAACGGCCGCTACTACTCGCAGATTTTCGGTGAAACCTTCGTTGGTCAAAACATTTGGGCGCCGTATATGAGCACAGCTCTGGAGGGCACCCCCAACCAGCCCATGCCCAATGCGAATATCGGAACCCCACAGGCCGCACCTCGCCAAACTCAAGCTCCAACTCCCAGCGCAGCTCCTGCCCCGCAACAAAATCCGCAGGGCCAGCAACAGCCCGGAGACAACGATGATGATGACGATGGGGATGAGTAAGAAATGACTTCACGTCGACTCGTCAAGCACGCATTCCGAGGCGCGGCCGCCCTTGCCTTGGGCGGTACTGCGGCTCTTGCCTGGGGAAGTGTCGAGCGGCGTCGACCTGTCCTTCGCCACTACGATGTCCCGCTTTCAGCACTGTCAACGCCCATGTTGCGCAGTCATCACCGAATGGCGAAGGTCCTCCATTTCTCCGATCTGCACCTTTTCGCAGGCCAAGAATTTCTTCTCGATTTCCTGCAAGAGATTCGCGATACCGAGCAATTCGACTACGTGATCTCTACCGGAGATAACTTCGGCAGTCCCGATGCGCTGGAAATGGTGATCCAAGCTCACGAAATTTTCTCTGATTTCCCTGGAGCTTTCGTTTTCGGTTCAAACGACTACTACTCGCCAAAGCCCAAGAGCTGGACTCGCTACCTTCGGCCTCGTGAATCAGGAAAGATCGAGCGCGCGGTGGACCTGCCGTGGACCGAACTTGCCGCACACCTGCGCACGATGGGCTGGGCGGATTTGTCGAATTCTTCGGCACTTGTGGAGCCCTACCAGACTGAGACCACGACCGACGTCGACGAGTTCAGCTACGCACCTGCTCCCCTTGCTCTGCTGGGTGTCGATGACCCGCACATTAACCGCGACTCAATTACCGGGCTATCGCAAAGTTGGCTGTCCTCTGGGGCTATTCGCATGGGTGTGACCCATGCACCCTACACGCGCGTACTCGACTCAATGACCCACTTGGGCGCAGAAGTGATCCTTGCAGGCCACACTCACGGTGGTCAGATTGGGCTCCCTGGTGTGACCTCCCTGGTAACCAATTGCGATCTTCCCCGCGAGTTTGGCAAGGGATTGCACGTATGGGAGACCAGTGCCAGCGAGAATGCATGGCTGCACGTTTCCGCGGGCTTGGGTACATCCCCTTACGCTCGAGTGCGTATCGCCACCCGCCCCGAGGCCTCGATCCTGACAATTCACGACTGAACACTGGAAACGGACAATACTCCAGACCTTGGCGTACAAAATTTTGCGCACCGGCTTTGGACGGCTATACTCAAACGGTCACGGGGTGTGGCGCAGCTTGGTAGCGCGCTTCGTTCGGGACGAAGAGGCCGTGGGTTCAAATCCCGCCACCCCGACGTGATTCCCGCAGCATCGTTTGGTGCTGCGGGTTTTTGGGTTAAAGGACGAAAAGAGTTGGTCTGAGCCCGACCTTTCGGCTTTGTGGTGCGGGAAAGTTTGGTTCAAAGTTGTTGGGGGCCACTTTGAGGGTGGACAAAATGTGTTGGTGAGACGTCTACT
>JBHRQN010000006.1:0-53396 GCA_042645485.1 Pauljensenia sp. | reverse complement strand
GTACTCAGCCGACAACGGATCCCACCACCCAGCCAAGCGGGGATCCAAGTACCCAGCCTAGCGCCGATCCTTCTCAAAGCGGCGCACAGCAGGCTGGCTCCGCCTCTGCAGAGCAAGCGGGCACGGCCTCGGCAAAGGATGGAAAGAAGAAGAGCACCCGCAAGGGCAAGAAGTCATCTCTTGCTCGCACGGGTGGTGAGACAAGCACGATCTTGATCAGTGCCGCCCTTCTGACAGCCGCGGGCTACGCGCTGCGCAGGCGGCGCATGAATTGAGGTGACTATCCCGGTGGGGAGCTGAGCTGAGAGGCAGCTCCCCACCACACACAAGGCGGGGGTGCCGGTGAATCCCCGGCACCCCCGCCTATAGCTATGAGATGCGAATTACGAGCGCTTCTTCCGCATTGTCGCGGCGCCAATAGCGCTTGTTCCGGCAGCGAGCAGCAGCACTCCGCCGGTGAGAGCGCCGGTCTTGGCGAGCTGCGTTGCAGGCCTGGGAGGAACCGAGGGCGTAACCGTCGTCGGTGTTGGCGTCGGGCCTGGCTTAAAGGACAGGCGCGTGACGAAAAGGTGTGACTCGCTGCTTGTGTACTTCAAAGAATGTTCCATAAGCGGTGCCTCGGCCCAACCAGCCGATGGGCCGGTCATGGGCAGAGTCCATGCGGCGCTATATGCAGTGGTTGGAGGGCATGCCGGTGCGGGCGGGTCAAACACTGTTCCCTGGACGGGAAGTGGCTCGGCAGGCTTGAGCTGGTCGTAGTCGCCCATCGTTGGCGGGCAAGCGGGGGAGGGAGTGCCTGGGCGAACAATGACCCCAAGCTGCTTTGCGATATCGACTGAGACCAACCCGTGAGTCTGATGCTCAATTGTGTAGTCGGTATCAGGGCGCGCCGAATCGGCAAATGCGATCTTCTTGATCGTGATGACAGCCTCACCCTGAAGCTTTGACATTGCGTCCTTCAGAGCCTCGGTGGTTGTAATGGACTCAGGATCATTGACGTCGACTGTCACACGTGCCGTCTGACCATCAATCGCCACGGTATTTGCCGTGAAGCCTTCGGGGAGCCCGGTGATGGAGATGGCAGAAGGATCAGTAAATTTCAGCTGTTCAGGAAGAGTAATTTGCGTAGTGAAGCCCAGATGCGCGTTCTTCAGCATCATCTCATCGAAAGCCGCGGGAGATTCCTTGTACTTTTGCAGGAGGGCTGCAATGCGTCCACCCTGAAGATTGTTCAGGTGGATGACATTCTCGATGGTCAGAAGAGACTGCTTATTCTCAGCCTGGATTGTTTCCTTCTGCGCTGTTGCAGCGCCATCAGCGCCGATCTTGAAGTCGGTATCGACCGTTGGATCATCGCCGTTGACCGGAAGGTCACCGAAAACCTTCTTGTACTTGTAGTAACCAGTCATGCGATCTGTTGACAGCTCTGAGGAAACAAACTTGTAGTCGGGGATCCCGGCAGCTTGGAAGAAGTTCGGACCAGTCTGAGGGGCCTTGAGGTCAGCTCCGGTCTCTGCATCCACCCAACGTGTCATCCGCTGTGGGGCGTTCGAAAAGCAGTCCGTGGGCGTGGATGCAATTGGATTTGATGCGACTGCAGAGGTGAAGACTTTGTTGGGGGTGTCGCCACCCGTAAAGAACTTCACAGTTGCGGTGCTGGTGATCTTCTCTTGAGCAATCCGTGCCGCATCTGCTGCATTATTTGCACCGACTGCATAGGGGATCTTGACCGTGATGGTATGCCCAAGAGGATTGCTCTTCTCGGATGTATAGGTGGTGTACAGTCCCTGCCAATCAGTCTGCGTCAAATGAAGATTGACCTTCATTTCGGTTTTCTCTGAATTGGGGGACAGCCACCAGTTTGAGATCAAGGAGGAGGAATTTGTGACGGTTCCGGGGCCAACCTGTGTTCCCTGAGGAACAGAGACCGTGAAGGTGATGTCCGGGTTCTGAGCACCCGCTGCGTGCGGGCTCTGTCCTGCTGTGGCTGCGGCCTGCATCTCGGCCTCGAAATTGGCCAGAAGGGTGACAACAGGAATCGTCAGGTTTACGGTTCCGTGGTAGGTCGCAATGACAGGATTGGTGTTGCAGACAGTGACTGCGTCAGCCGTGATGTTTTGAGAGATCGAGAATGCTTGATCCTGGGCTTGCGCGTCGCGTGGACCCGCTAGCGCCGTGCCACCGGTTATTAAAGCGGCAATAGCAGCTGTGGCTAACACAGCATTTCGAGTTCGTATCATCCTTCTACCTTGTCGTTATCTCAGGAGGTGCTCTTGTATGAGATGGGGTCTCGATGGATTCAAAAACGCATCTATTTTGAGTCTAGTTATGCAGTGAACTTTGAACAAGAATCCAGCGTATGTGAAGGCGATGAAGAAGTGAAGAACTATGCGATTTTCGTGAGTAAAACCGCGCATTCCATATGATTCGTATGAGGGAACATATCGAAGAGGCGCGCTTGTGTGAGTCGGTAGGAATTCATGAGTCGAAGGTCGCTGACCAGCGACTTTGGATAACAGGACGAGTAAATCACCGTGGGAATGTCGCTCTGATTAATCCACTGAGCAAGCTCTGTTCCAATTCCGCGCCGCGGTGGGTTGACGACGATGGCGTCCGGACGTGCCTCGGCATATTGCGCAAAAGCCCACTGTGCGGCATCCCCGGCCATCAAATGAACGCGGTCGCTCACCCCCAAATCTTCTGCGGTGCACCGTGCTGAGGCAATGGCCTCGGGAGAAATCTCTACACCGCTGACGCGCTCAACCCCGCCACGGGCTGCGTGCAGTGCAAAACCTCCCACTCCGCAGTAGAGGTCCCATAGGGAAGATGCCCCGCCTTGTTGTGCCCAGCTCGCGACCTGTCGATAGAGCTGCGAGGCCACTCCCGTGTTGGTTTGCGAAAACGAGCGCGGTCCCAGGTGAAGCTCAACATCGCCGACAAGCATGGGCAGTGTCTGCTGCTCAGAAATGACGATCTCTTCGTCGCCTTCTACCAGTGCGGCGTGCGCGGGGAGGATATTGACGGTCACTACCTGAGCCGTAGGAATGAGCGAGTAAAGCAGTGAAAGTTTTGAACGCAGAAGTGCAAGGTCGCGCTTTGAGCGCATGACGAAGCGAATCATCAGTGCGTCATCGCTTCCCTGCGTGACCAAGATGTGTTTGAGTTCGCCACGCCTGTGTGCAATGTCGTAGGGCTCAAGGCGAAGCTCGCGAATGAACGCTTTCAGTGGTTCGATCGTCGAGGCGATGACCTCGGTGTGCGCAATGCAGTGGGGAAGGTCGACCCCTTCATAGGTAGGCGCAGGTCCCGTGATACCAATCGTGGGGTGTTCGGCGCTTCCGCCGACTGCAAATTTTGCTTTGCTTCGGTAGTGCTCAGGCATTGATGCGGCGGCGGGTAGCCATTTCATTTCCGAGGCCTGGGGCAGAGTTGCCAGTAGCTCACAGGCTACTTTTTGACGCTGAGCAAGCTGGATGTCATAGGGAGTGGGCATGAGGGGGCACGAATGGCATTCCCTGCTTATTAGATGTACGCACTCCATCGTTTCATCTTGGCATCTTGGAACTGTCTTCGCCACAACGAGCAGATCTGTTGAGCGTAAGTGAGGGGATGTGTTTGCTGTTGGTGGCGTTAAGATTTCGCCATGACTGAGAAGGCGACTGATCGCGTCTCCAACGAACCGACGGAGGTTCCCGTGGGGGCGCTCGCGGCGGGCGAGACCATGCGTATTGATACATGGCTGTGGGCAACGCGCCACGTGAAGTCGCGTTCGCAGGCAACCTCAGCTGCTCGTGCCGGTCACGTCAAAATTAACGGTGAATCGGTGAAGGCTGCGCAGAAAGTGCGTGTGGGCGATGAAGTTCGTTTGCGAGTGGAGGGCTTTGACCGTGTTCTTATCGTTCGCAAGCTCCTTGCGAAACGACTGGGTTATCCTTTCGCGAAACTGTGCTACGAAGATCTCAGCGAGCCGAGGCCTCGGCTGGGTGTTGCTTTTGCCCAGCGTGAACGCGGTAGTGGGCGCCCGACGAAGAAAGAGCGTCGGGATATGGAGAAATTCCGTGGAATGAATTCCGACTTTTCCGCTGATTTTCAATGGTAATCGGCCAGATTGTCGATTCTTAGAAAGTAATTTTAGAAATTGGGGAATAAAACCCTCCGAAATAAGTTGAGTATGTCAGACTCAAGTTTTGATGTAGGGCTTGCGAGCCTGGTAGCTGATCCGTAAACTTGAGTGCAACAGACTCAAGGTGGTCTGAAGGTCGAAACCTCGGCCACCACAACAGAAGACGTACAAAGCGCGGCATCGCCTCGGCGACAATTTCCACCACGCTTTGATGAAAGGAAAAACTTATGGGACGCGCAGTAGGTATTGACCTCGGCACCACAAACTCCGCAATCGCAGTACTTGAAGGCGGAGAACCCACAATCATTGCAAACGCAGAAGGCACACGTACGACCCCCTCGGTCGTTGCTTTCTCCAAGACCGGCGAGGTCCTGGTTGGCGAGATCGCCAAGCGTCAGGCGGTCACGAATGTTGATCGCACCATCTCTTCGGTCAAGCGCCACATGGGCACTGACTGGACCGTCAACATCGACGACAAGAAGTACACCGCACAGGAGATCTCCGCACGCATCCTCTCCAAGCTCAAGAGGGACGCGGAAGAGTACCTCGGTGAGCCCGTTACCGACGCGGTCATCACCGTCCCTGCGTACTTCAACGACGCAGAGCGTCAGGCAACCAAGGATGCCGGCCAGATCGCAGGCCTGAACGTCCTGCGTATCATCAACGAGCCGACCGCTGCGGCACTGGCCTACGGCCTCGAAAAGGGCAAGGAAGACGAGCTCATTCTGGTCTTCGACCTCGGTGGCGGTACCTTCGACGTCTCCCTGCTGGAAATCGGCAAGGATGACGACGGATTCTCCACCATTCAGGTCCGCGCAACCGCAGGCGACAACCGCCTGGGTGGCGATGACTGGGATCAGCGCATCGTTGACTGGCTGATCGAGCAGGTGAAGGCCAAGAGCGGTGCTGACCTTTCCAAGGACCCGGTTGCACTTCAGCGTCTGCGCGCAGCAGCCGAGCAGGCAAAGAAGGAACTGTCCAGCGCGATGAGCACAAACATCTCGCTGCAGTACCTCTCGGTCACTGCTGATGGCCCCGTCCACTTGGACGAGACCCTCACCCGCGCAAAGTTCGAGGAAATGACCTCGGATCTGCTCGAGCGCACGAAGGCTCCCTTCGAGAAGGTCATCAAGGACGCCGGCATCTCCGTCAGCGAGATCGACCACGTCGTCCTGGTCGGTGGCTCCACTCGTATGCCCGCCGTTGCCGAGCTCGTGAAGAAGCTCACCGGTGGCCGCGAGCCCAACAAGGGCGTGAACCCCGATGAGGTCGTCGCAGTTGGCGCAGCCCTGCAGGCCGGCGTCATCCAGGGTGACCGTAAGGACGTTCTGCTGATCGACGTGACTCCTCTGTCCCTGGGCATCGAGACCATGGGTGGCGTCATGGACAAGGTCATCGAGCGCAACACCGCAATCCCGACCAAGGCATCGCGCGTCTACTCGACCGCTGCCGACGGCCAGACCTCGGTTCTGGTCCAGGTCTTCCAGGGTGAGCGTCAGTTCACTGCTGACAACAAGTCGCTTGGTAACTTCGAGCTCTCCGGAATCGCTCCCGCACCGCGTGGCGTTCCCCAGATCGAAGTGACCTTCGACATCGACGCAAACGGTATCGTTCACGTCTCCGCGAAGGATCTTGGAACCGGCAAGGAAACCGCGGTGACCATCACCGGCGGTAGCGCCCTGAGCAAGGAAGAGATCGATCGCATGGTCAACGAGGCCGCTCAGCACGAAGAGGACGATAAGAAGCGCCGCGAGGAGCTTGAGATTCGTAACTCCGCAGAGCAGCTGGTCTACACCATCGAGAAGACCCTGAAGGAAGACGCCGACAAGGTCTCCGAAGCAACCCGCCAGGAAGTCCAGGGTGACCTTGACGCCGTGAAGGAAGCCCTCAAGGGCAGCGACATCGAGGCTGTGAAGAGCGCCGTTGAGAAGCTCAACCAGTCCGCAATGAAGATCGGCCAGGAGGTCTACCAGAACGCTCAGGCCGCTCAGGCCGCCGCTGAGTCAGGCGCTTCGCAAGGGTCCGCCTCTTCCTCCGATGACGACGTTATCGACGCCGAAGTTGTGGATGAGGACGACAAGTGAGCACCGAGCCCACAAACGCTTCCGACGACGCCCAGGATCCGGTGGTCGGCTCTCAGCCGGCCACCCCGGGCGACGCCCAGCCCCACGCTCAAGAGGGCGCAGCTGCAGGTGCGGCCGCGGCCTCGGCAAGCGCTCAGGGCAAGGAAACGGGCGAGGTCGACATGTCGGACTTCGAAGAGCAGCTGGAAGACAGTGAACTGTCCAAGGCTCTCGACCAAGTGGCGCAGGCAGAAGAAAAGCTCGCCCGCGCCCACGCAGACCTGTACAACCTGAACCAGGAATATTCGAACTTTGTTCGCCGTTCCAAGGAATCCGTCGCCGGCCACGTCCAGTCCGGACGCGACCAGGTGCTGGAAGCCATGATCGGTGTCTTGGATGATATTGAGGCTGCGCGCAAGCACGGGGATCTCAATGACGGTCCCTTTGCCTCGATCGCGAACAAGCTTGAAGACACGCTTCGGACGCGCTTCGAGCTGGAACGTTTCGGAGATGAAGGGGACGATTTTGACCCCATGCTCCACGAAGCGCTCATGGCTCAGCCCAATCCCGACGTGGACCATCCGGTCTTGGGACAGGTCTTGCAATCTGGATATCGTCGCGGAGACACCATTATCCGCGCGGCGAAAGTCCTGGTGTACAACCCTGAATAAGGAACATTCAACGAACTGCAGAGTCAAAAAAGGAGGTGACGCGCAGTGAGTGGAGAAGATTGGCTCCAAAAGGATTTTTACAAGGTTCTTGGCGTAAGCAAGGATGCTGATGAGGCCACAATTAAGAAGGCCTACCGCAAACTTGCGCGCACCTGGCACCCCGACCAGAACAAGGGGAACCCCGAAGCTGAAGAACGCTTCAAGGAAATTGGCGAGGCCTACACGGTCCTGTCCAATCCTGAGCAGCGCCAGCAATACGATGCGATTCGCGCGATGGGCGCCGGCGGTTTCCGCGGAGGTGCCGGTGGCGGCGGAGCATCCGGCGTGAACTTCGAAGATATCTTCGGTGCTTTCGGCGGCGGAAACGGTGGAAATGTTCGTTTCTCCACCAGTGGTAGCGGCGCAGGTTTCAACCTCGACGACATCCTCGGTGCATTCGGCGGTTTCGGTGGCGGCTCTTCGCGAGGGTCCTCGCCCTTCGCTGGTGCCTCTCAATTCGGTGACTTCGGCGGAGCACACGGTTCGCCCTACCAGCAAGCACCCCAAAAGGGTGAAGATTTGCACGCCTCGACGCGCATTACTCTCAAGCAAAGCCTGAGTGGGGTCAACATCAAGTTGGCTGTCTCCGGTAAGCCTATGACCGTCAAGGTTCCCAAGGGGATCAAGGACGGCCAGAGCGTGCGTCTGCGTGGAAAGGGTAAAGCCTCGATCAATGGCGGGAGCGCTGGTGATCTGATCGTCACGATCCACGTCGAGGAGGATCCGGTCTACAGCCGCGAGGGAAATGACCTTCGTATGACCCTTCCCGTGACCTTTGCCGAGGCCACGCTGGGCGCCAAGGTTGAAGTTCCCTTGATCGACGGTTCGACCGTTACCGTCAAGGTTCCTGCCGGCTCCGATTCCGGTCGTACCCTGCGCCTGAAGGGGCGCGGTGTGGCCACGAAGAAGGGGACGGGTGATCTCTTGGCAACCATCAGTGTGGTGGTCCCCAAGGATCTCACCCCTGAGCAGCTGGATTCGATCAAGTCGCTAGCGGATTCGCTTGATCAGAGTGATCCGCGCGCAGAAGTCGTGAAGAAGGTGAGTGCGTGATGGGACATCAAGATGAAGTAACCTTCGTGATTTCCGTTGCCGCACAGCTCGCGGGAATGCACCCGCAAACCTTGCGTCAATACGATCGGATTGGCCTGGTGACACCCCTTCGTACGAAGGGACGCGGGCGGCGTTACACCCGACGCGATGTCGAGCGTTTGAAGGAGATTCAGCGCCTGAGCCAAGATGAGGGAATCAACTTGGCCGGAATCCAGCGAATCATGGAGCTGGAGGACGAAGTTGATCGCCTGCGAGAACAGCGCGATGCCTTGGCTGAGCGGGTCGAAGAATTCGAACCCGTCTTTGACCGAGTATTCGTGGCAAGCCCAGACGGTCAGATTCGCCCCATGCGTCGTGCGCATGCACGACGCACTGAAGAATCTCGACGCGGCGGCATGGTACCCGTCAGGGACCGAGGCCTCGTAGCGTGGCGACCTGCTGGCAATCAGCGTGTTCGCGCGCTCATTGAAGCATCGCCCGAAGGAGTTCGGGTCATCGAAGGAACCGTTGTGGTTTCTCGATAACACAGCCCCTCGAACGATGTCCTCGAGGTGGAGTGAGTGAGGGGAGGCATGAAAATGCCTCCCCTTTTTGCTCCCAATTTTCAGGCAGCTAAGACCAAGTCCCGTCCAGTCATCCGCGCAAGCATCGACGAAAGGATTCCGGTCGCCTGCGTTGCTGCCTGCTGCAGCCCGGCCACAGCCTCGGAAATTGAGGTGCGAAGGTCGGCCAAAGTGCCGAAGACGAAGAAGTTCTGGCCCAGGTAGTTGACGATGAAGAGCGAAGTGTTCGCGGTTAAAGAGGCCATCCACAGAGCCATGCCAGCTGATACCAGAGCCTGGATCATCAGGTAGGACATGGTCATCACGCTTGCAGCCATGATCGCATAGCGGAAAGCTGTAGCAACAATTCCACCGCGAGCGTTGAAGACCTTCCGGTTCAGAGCGAAGTTCAGAGAACACGAGGAGACCCTGGCCAGTGCGACCGGCAGGAAGACTCCGCCGATGGTTGCGTTCAGGATGAGCAGCATCGTGTAGTCCAGCGCGGTTGAGGACAGCGACGAGGCCAGGTAGCGCAGGACGCGCGCATTGGTGCGGATCGTGTCGACAAGCTTCGCGCTGAGGGCGGAAGCGAATGCCGTGGCGGTCTGACCCTGCGTCTGGAGTGCTGCGTTCGTGTTCATGACACTAACTTTGCCCACAGCTGATCTGTAGGAATTATGCCCAAGCTGTGGAGAAGCTATGAAGCAATCAATGTAGTGTAGGTTCCATGACTTCATTGACTTTACGTTCGCGCGTAGCAGTAGCAGCGGGGAAGGGTGCCAGTTGGGCCTCTCGCCGCCTCGGACGCGGTTCGGGTGGGATGATCGGTGGCAAAGTAGCACTGAAGCTTGACCCGAATTTGCTCGCAGAATTGGCAAAGAATCGCCGAAGTGTTGTCGTTTCTGGCACCAATGGAAAGTCAACAACGACCCGCCTGCTTCGCGCTGCGCTCTTTTCGATTGGCCACGTTGCCTCCAATACGAATGGAGACAATATGACCCCGGGAATCACCACCGCACTCATGCGTTCGGATGCCCCGCTTGCGGCGCTCGAAGTTGACGAGATGCATATGCCTACGGTCTCACGTTTTGTAGATCCACAGGCCATGGTTTTGCTGAACCTTTCACGAGATCAGCTGGACCGAGTGGGCGAGATTGGAGCTGTTGAACGTCGCTTGCGCAAGGCGGTCAATGAACATCCCAATGCCGTTGTGATTGCGAACTGTGATGATCCGCTGGTTGCCTCGGCGGCTTGGGATAGTCCCAATGTTCACTGGGTTGCCGCCGGGCATGCGTGGATGGGCGATTCGACGGCCTTCCCACGCGGCGGACGCGTCATCCACTCCGATGATTCTTGGCGAGTCGTACCTTTGACGGCCTCTTCTTCGGATGAGGGCCTGGACCAGTACCGTCGCCCCGATCCTTTGTGGTGGCTGGAAGACGAGGACCTTTCCGATCCTTCCCACCCCAGTGCGACTGCCTGTCGTAAGGATGGTTTGCGAATTCCTTTGCGGCTCTCGCTGCCGGGGCGCGCCAATTTGTCCAATGCGCTCGAGGCGCTGGCTGCGGCCGTTGCGATGGGCGTGGACCCGCAGGCTGCATGCCGCGCGATGTCCGAGGTTGTTGAGGTCGCAGGTCGCTATTCGACCTACGAAATCCATGGCCGACTGGCGCGACTCATGCTGGCAAAGAACCCCGCGGGCTGGCAGGAAGCCATGTACATGATTGACCCCAGTGTTGATCAGGTGATTGTCGCGATCAATGGCCAGGTTGCTGATGGGCAAGACCTGTCCTGGCTGTGGGATGTGGATTTCTCAGTGCTTGGTGCCCCACATCGCAAGGTTTATGCCTGTGGTGAGCGCGGTGCAGACCTCGCGGTTCGATTGGAATACGCGGGCGTCCACTGTGAACTTTTCCCGCTGCCAATGGATGCGCTGCAATCGTGCGTACCGGGCAGGGTTGAAATTCTTCTCAACTACACGGCTTTGCGTGATTTTAAGCGGGTATTGGATTCTCATCGTCAAGCGGAGGAAGCAGAATGAGTGCACTGCGAATTGGCGTTCTTCTCCCCGAGGTCTTGGGGACCTACGCGGACGGTGGCAACGCCCTGGTGCTCGCGGAGCGCGCGCGTCGGCGTGGCTTTGATGCCCAGATTCAGTATGTCGGTGTTGGTGATGCGATTCCCGATGATCTCGATATCTACACACTCGGTGGCGGTGAAGACGCAGCCCAGGAACTTGCGGTCGAGACTTTCACTGCCGATCCCGGTTTGAAGAATGCTGTAGCAGCGGGTAGGCCTCTTTTGGCCGTCTGCGCTTCACTTCAAATCTTGGGCCACTGGTACACGGATGCGCGCAATCGTAAGGTTGAGGGCCTGGGTCTTTTGGATCTAACGACTCGCCCCCAGGGAAAGCGTTCAATCGGCGAACTTGTTGTTCAGCCCGAGATTGATGGACTTTCTGAGCCGCTGACAGGGTTTGAAAACCACGGTGGCGGAAGCCAGCTGGGTCCCGATGCGCGTCCTTTGGGGAAGGTGCTTTTCGGAAAGGGGAACTCGATTCTTGCTCCCGAAGGCTTTGATGGGCAGGGTGCTTCTGCGGATGATGCTGCCCTCAAAGCACCGCGTATCGATGGCGCTGTCCAGGGGTCAATCATTGCGACCTACCTGCATGGGCCGGTTCTTGCGCGCAACCCCCAGCTTGCGGACCTTTTGCTTGAGCGTGCTTTGGGACACAAGCTTGAGCCTCTCGAGGTTCCGGGGGTTGCGGAACTTCGTCACGAACGTTTAGCTGCGACCATTTCACGCCCAGAGCTCCGCGAGCGTTTGGAACGACATGAGCGCTGAGGAATCGCGATCAGGGCGGGGTGTGCCCTGGGATCAGTATGGTGAGCTGATCCAGCCCTCGCGCGGCCCGCGTTTTGAACGTTATTCCGAGGCCGAGCCCCAGGTCACCTCCGCGCGGGCACCCCAGGCCCGGCAGGCCTCGTCGATCGAGGCTGTACCTGAGAGGGAAGGGGAGTCGGCGCCGGCGGGCAGGAGGCTGCCTCGCGAGGGGGAACAAGGACGGATCAAACTGCGCACTTCCGGTGGGAAACTTGGCTACGCGCCACCTGCCCAGCCGATGCGCAGTCAGGAAATCGGCGTTCCCGCGCAGGCTCGTCAGTCGGCAAAGAAGCGCCGTCGTGGAATTGGCGTGATCGTGCTGGGCATTGTGATGTCCGTACTCATTGCTCCCGCGACTTTCTTTGGAATTGCAATGTCTGGTGCAGATTTTTCTGCGATGCAGGCCAGCGCTCGTGAGGTTTCCAGCGGCCAGAGCGTGAGTGTGGATTCCAGCGGCGGCTATGTCGTTCAGGTGACGTCTGGACAGGCAACTTCGTGCCTCCTTCGCGGAAGTGATGGGGGAGAGCATCCTATGCAGTCCACCTTGAATCAGTGGACCGTTTCGGGACTGCAGGCTGGCAACTACACGCTTGCGTGCTCTCCTGATGGTCTGAAAATGGTTGGAATGACGGGCTTTAGTGAGTCTGTCGCACTGTCGAAGGCTCCCGATGCGATGACCTGGTCGAGCGTTGTGGGAATGCTGGGCTTGAGTGTGATTGGTCTGGGGATTTACCTGCGTCGTTCGCGCTAAAACATCTACTGATGTGGGGGAACGCTGAGCTGACGTGGCATGCGTCAGACTCGGCGTTTTTCTTTTCTGTGAAATGTGTTTTCGGATGCCGATTTGTGCAGAAAAATAAAGTTGAGTGGAATAGACTCAAGTTTGTTGACGTTGTGTAAGTCAGAACGATAAAAGCCGCCCGTAATGAGCGGCAGGAGGAATGATGACTGAACAATTTACAAGCAAAGCCCAAGAGGCAGTGAGCAGCGCGGTCCAGTCGGCACAGGCCGCTGGGAACCCGCAGGTGGATTCCCTGCATCTCTTGGAAGCACTTCTTGAACAGGGTGAGGGCATTGCCTACTCTCTGCTTCAAGCAATTGGGGCGAACCCGCAGCAGATCGGTACTCGCACGCGCAATGCGCTGGTGGCCCTGCCCTCAACCAGCGGTTCGAGTGTTGCCCAGCCGCAGACTTCACGTGGTCTGATCCAGGTGATTAACGACGCCCGGCAGCGTGCAGAAGCTAAGGGAGACGCTTATGTCTCCACCGAGCATCTGCTCATTGCGCTGGCAGCAAATGACGATAGTGCCGGTGAGATCCTGCGTGAAAACGGTGCAACCGCAGAACGCTTGCAGAAGGCTCTGGATGAACTTCGCCCCGATCCCATTACCAGTGCCGATCCCGAAGGTTCCTTTGAGGCCCTCAAGAAGTATGGACGCGATCTAACTGAGGTTGCACGCCAAGGCAAGCTGGACCCGGTGATTGGTCGCGATAGCGAAATTCGCCGCGTGATTCAGGTGCTGTCTCGTCGAACCAAGAACAACCCTGTTCTGATCGGTGAGCCCGGCGTCGGTAAGACCGCCGTCGTCGAAGGCCTCGCTCAGCGAATCGTCGCTGGCGACGTCCCCGAATCTTTGAAGAACAAGAAGCTGATCGCTCTTGATCTGACCGGGATGGTTGCGGGCGCGAAGTACCGTGGTGAATTCGAGGAACGCCTCAAGGCTGTTCTTAACGAAATCGAACGATCTGACGGCGAAATCATCACCTTCATCGACGAACTTCACACGGTCGTCGGTGCCGGTGGCGGCTCCGAAGGCGCAATGGACGCGGGCAATATGCTCAAGCCCATGCTGGCTCGTGGCGAGCTCCGCATGGTCGGCGCAACAACCCTGGATGAGTACCGCGAGAACATCGAAAAGGACCCCGCTCTTGAGCGTCGTTTCCAGCAGGTGTTCGTTGGTGAGCCTTCGGTTGAGGACACCGTCGCAATCTTGCGCGGTATCGCGCCGAAGTACGAAGCACACCACAAGATCACCATTTCTGACGGTGCTTTGGTTGCAGCAGCCCAACTGTCCGATCGCTACATCACCGGGCGTCAGCTTCCCGATAAGGCCATTGACCTGATCGACGAGGCCGCCTCCCGCCTGCGCATGGAGCTCGACTCCTCGCCCGAGGAGATCGACGTTCTGCGCCGCCAGGTGGATCGCCTCCGTATGGAAGAGTCCTACCTGACCGAGTCCGACCCCGACGGTCTGGACGAGGCCACGGCGGAGCGCCTCGAGAAGCTTCGTGAGGACCTTGCAAACAAGAACGAAGAGCTTGCTGCTCTGACCAGCCGTTGGGAAGCCGAAAAGGCTGGCCATAACCGCGTGGGTGAGCTCCGCGTCCAGTTGGATGAGTTGCGTACCCAGTTGGAGCTGGCGATTCGTGCCGGTCGCTTCGAAGAAGCGGGACGTTTGCAAAACGGCGATATTCCTCAGATTGAACGTCAGATTCGCGAAGAGGAAGAAAAGGTTGAGGCCGAAGAAAAGGCGAACGAGGCCAATGAGCCGATGATCGCCGAGAAGGTCGGTCCGACCGAGATCGCTGAGGTTGTCGAATCGTGGACTGGAATCCCCGTGGGCAAGCTGCTCCAGACCGAGAGCGAGAAGCTCGTCCATATGGAGGACTTCATTGCCCATCGACTGATCGGCCAAAAGGATGCTGTCCGCGCGGTTTCCGATGCGGTTCGCCGCTCGCGTGCAGGCCTGTCCGATCCGAACCGACCCACAGGTTCCTTCCTCTTCCTTGGCCCCACGGGCGTTGGTAAGACCGAACTTGCGAAGTCCTTGGCGGAGTTCCTCTTTGATGATGAACGCGCCATGGTGCGAATCGACATGTCGGAATACTCGGAGAAGCACTCCGTAGCCCGTTTGGTCGGTGCCCCTCCGGGATACGTCGGTTATGAACAGGGCGGTCAGCTGACCGAGGCCGTGCGTCGTCGCCCCTACAGTGTCGTCCTCCTGGACGAAGTTGAAAAGGCAGACCCCGAGATCTTCAACATTCTCTTGCAGGTCTTGGATGACGGACGTTTGACCGATGGTCAGGGACGTACCGTGGACTTCAGGAACACGATCCTAATCCTGACCTCGAACTTGGGATCGATGTTCCTGACCGATCCTTCGCTCAGCGAAGAAGAAAAGCGTGAAGGCGTGATGAACGCCGTGCGGGCATCGTTCAAACCTGAGTTCATCAACCGTCTGGATGAGACCGTGATCTTTGATCCGCTCAGCCCCGAGGACCTGTCTGGAATCGTTGATCTCTTGGTTGAATCTATGGTGGATCGCCTGAAGGATCGTCGGATCAGCCTAAATGTCACCGAAGGTGCGCGAGGCTGGCTGACCAGGCGCGGATACGATCCGGCCTACGGTGCTCGTCCTCTGCGCAGGCTGATCCAGCGCGAGATTGGCGATCGACTGGCCAAACTGCTTCTGAGTGGCGAGGTTGAAGACGGCGATACTGTCACCGTTGACGTCACCGATGATCTTGAAGGACTCCGTGTTGAGGTGTCCGATCACTGATCGGTAGCGACTTGCGGGTGCTGCGAATAATTTCGCAGCACCCGCATTTTCGCTTAGACTTTAAGAGTTATCCCCACCAACAGAGCAGAACTGAAGAATGAAGGAGGTAGCCGTGAACGAAGACGAAAATTCGCAAACGGGTCCCGCCCGTAAGAAGCGAGGTAGCTACTCCGTTGGACGTTCCACCCGGACAACGATTATTCGCGGGGCAACGCAGTTGTTGTCAATGCGCGGCTATTACGGTTTTTCTCTGCGCGATCTTGCTGAAGAAATCGGCGTTTCCCATCCGACCGTCATGTATCACTTCCCGACGAAGGATGCCCTGGTCCTGAATGTTATCGAAGCCTTCGAAGAGGCGTTCGGTATTTTCGATGTTGAGGTTGTCACTGCCGAAACCGAAGATGGTACTCCCGGCGATCCGATCCTTGAAGAACGCGGTGCAAAAGTTACGACCATGAATGAATGGATCGCTGCGCACCTGCGTCTTGCTGCAGCCCCCGACAACCAGGTGATGACTGATCTAGACCGCGTTTTTACCGTTGAGTCTGTGAATGACAGCCACCCCGCCCATGACCATTTCTCATATCGAGTTGATGCGATGCTCCAGCTCCTTGAGAAGCTGGCCAAGGAGATGCCCGATTATGATCCCGAGAATCCGGTGGATACTCGTAGGCTTGTCGAGCGCTGGTATGGAATGGTGATCCTCGGTGGTTGGGACGGCGAGCGGTTTGATAGCCGTGAACTCATCATTAAGTACCTGGCCTTTGCGGTTCGGGAACTGCGCTATAGCGCTGAACAGCTTCTTGCGCTTGGATCGATGATTCCTCGTAAGGCCGCAGCGCCCTTCCAGCAACTCCTGGTGGAGTACTCCAGCGCTCAGAACTGACCCGCAGTTGATGTCTCCTGATTTCTCCTCGATTCCTTTCAAGGCGGCGATCTGTGCGGAAAATGACGGCGGTAGCTCGCTGAGCTGGGGGGATCCCCAGGAAGTTTTCCCCCTGGCCTCGGTCACCAAACTCTTCACTGCCTGGTCGGCGCTGGTTGCGATTTCTCGAGGCCTCATCACCCTAGATGCGCCCGCTCCCTTCCCGGGAGTGACGCTTGAGCACCTGCTCTCGCATGCCTCGGGAATGGCGATGAACGAGGCGCACCTGCAACGCGCACCAGGGGAGCGACGAATTTACTCGAATGCGGGAATTGAAGTTGCCGGACAGATGCTTGAAGAAGCGACGGGAAGCCAGATTTCTCGGTGGATTGAGGAAAGCGTGAGCGAGCCTTTGGGGCTGGCCAGCCTGGAAATTGAAGGCTCGCCGGCCTACTCGGGCCGCTCAAATGTGGCTGACCTGATGGTTTTTGCTCGCGAACTTGCGCATCCGACCTTGATTTCAGCGCAGCTCGCATCCAGTGCGCAGAGTGTTCACTTCCCTGAACTGGCTGGGATTGTCCCCGGGTACGGGAACTATCGTCCCTGCCCGTGGGGATTGGGCTGCGAAATTAAGGGAGATAAGAATCCACATTGGACTGCGCCCCAGTCGTCTGCGGCAACTTTTGGCCACTTTGGGCAGGCTGGTTCATTCCTGTGGGTTGATCCGCTTTCCGCAGAGCGCGCGGTCTTCGTAGGTGAACGCCCCTTCGGCCAATGGCATCACGATCATTGGGGCTCGCTGAATAGTCAGATTGTGCAGGCTATGCGAGGTCAATGATCACGGGAACGTGATCAGAAGCGCCCTTCCCCTTGCGTTCATCACGATCAATTTCTGCTGCCGTGACGCGTTGCGCAAGCTCGGGCGAGGCGTAGATGAAGTCGATGCGCATTCCCTCATTCTTGGGGAAGCGAAGTTTCTGGTAGTCCCAGTAGGTGTATTGATCGACGCGCTCGCGGGTGACCTCTTCCCAGCCGTGCTGAGCGAAAGCGAAGAAGGCCTGTCGTTCAGCGGGGGAGACATGTGTCTGGCCTTCGAAGGCAGTGATATCCCAAACATCATGATCGTAGGGTGCGATATTCCAATCGCCAACCAGTGCAATTTGGCGTTTTTCTTCAAGCCAGGAATCGCCTACTGACAGCAGGGTTTTGAGCCATTCGAGCTTGTAGGAATAGTGCGGATGGTCGAGCTCGCGTCCGTTCGGAACGTAGAGGCTCCACGTCGTCACTTCCTGGTCTCCATCGCGTACTGTCACGCCCAGAGCACGGGCCTCGACAACTGCCGGGTCGCCGAAGGCAGGTTGGCCCGGGAAATTAACCTCGTGCGAAATGATCGGAAGGCGCGAGGCGATGGCGACGCCATTCCACTGGTTGAGGCCATGCATGATCACCTGGTAACCGGCTGCCTCGAAGGCTTCAACTGGGAATTGCTCAGGCTTGCATTTAATTTCTTGCATCGCAAGGACGTCGACGTTGGAGCGCTGAAGGAAAGCGATGACGCGGTCGACGCGGGTGCGGATTGAATTGACGTTCCAAGTTGCAAGCCTCATGGGACCCAGCATACGCGGAGGCCGTTAAGATGATGGCCATGGGTATCGCACTTGTGACCGGGGCAACCTCGGGTATTGGCGAAGAATTTTGCTGGCAGCTGGCAGCGGCTCATCATGATCTCATCCTCGTGGCTAGGCGCGAAGAGAAGCTGCGCAAGCTCGCTGAGGATTTGCGTCAGATCGCTGGAGTGAAGGCGGAAGTGATCGTTGCTGATCTTGGCGTAGCCGGCGATGTGGATCGCGTCGCTCAGCATCTGTCGGATGAGCAATCGCCTGTTGGTTTGCTGGTGAATAACGCCGGTTTTGCGCTGGGGTGCTCATTTATTGATAACACCATCGAGGCCGAAGAAAACGCTCTCGACGTGATGGTTCGTGCGCCCATGGTCCTTTCCTATGCGGCGCTGAATGCCATGCGTGCGCGTGGACGGGGAGCCATCATCAATGTTTCCTCGGTTGCATCAGAGACCGGCGCGGGGACGTATAGCGCGCACAAGGCGTGGATTCGTGCGTTTAGTGAGGGGCTGTCAGAGGAGCTTCGGGGTAGTGGCATTACCGTGACAGCGGTATGTCCCGGACCGGTGCACACGAACTTTTTCGAGGCCGCTGGCGTTGACATGTCTGCAGCGCCGCAGTGGTTGTGGGCAACTCCAGAGCAGGTTGTGAGCGAAGCTTTGGCTGCGATGCGACGGGGCCAGGTATTGGTGACTCCAACTCCGGTCTACAAAGTGGCAATGGCCGCAATGCGAGTTGCTCCGCGTTGGGTCACGCGCCGCGTCATGCGTTCGATTCCCCATATGTAGCGTTTTATGTGGTCGGTGGCGGAATTGACGCTAGCACCCTTCTGCTGTGATAATGATTCTCATTATGAGAGTAAAGAGGATCATTTCTACCGGAGCCCTAGCCCTGACCATTGCCCTTATGCCCCAACTCGCATGGGCTGGGCCTGACCGCGATACTGAATGGGTCGTTACCGGTCAACACGTTGACGCGCCCATCCCTATCTGGCATGCGGATACGCATAGTTTCACGATGAACACCATCAATATGCCAGTGGAAAAGACCGTCCTGTGGCTTCCCAAAGCCTGGGCAGGCAGTGGAGCGCAAGACGCGAAGTATCAATTAGAGATTCCCGAAAAGCGTCCTGACCTTGCCTTCCTTGGCCCTGAGCACTCGGTCCTCAACGCAGCCCCACAAAACCCCGGTCCCAACAACACGCCAATTTGGGCGGGCCTCGGCGCTGACTCTTCTGTCGAATGGGCAGCGCCTGATGAATTCGATGGAAGCACCTACACCCTAGACCTGATTAACGTTGATGGTCCGGGACGGATGGAGATGTTCATCGATCACGGAGACTCGGTGTCGCGTTTCCTATCGAGTCACGATATTGCCTATCGATCGGTCTACAACCCGCGTCACACGCACCTCTTCACGACCTTCACGCAACCGGGGCGCTACCAGGCGCGCTTCCGCGTGAATGCGCGTTCGATTGACGGGAAAACGATCTACACCTCGCCCATCCAGTCGCTGACCTGGCAGGTCGGTGGATCTAACCCGTCTTCCGGAAGTATCACAGATATTCACCAAGCTTTTGCCGCTGCACAGGCACAGCGCAGTGATGGCGTTCAGGCGCAGCCCTCGTTGACGCTTGCTCCCAACCCGCAGCGTGAACACCCCGGAGACCAGCACCTAACGGAGATCACTTTCAATAGCGGTCACGCAACGGATCAAGGTCGTCTCTGGTTGACCGTCAACGGATACTTCCTCACCGAAGAACCCGTCGTTGACGGAAAAGCGCAGGTTCGTGAACTTCTGGGTGACGATGATGCGCTGATTCAGGCGGTCTTCATTCCCGAGGCCGGAAGTGGTAGTGCGCGCTGGGCATCAACGCCTCAGGCCTTCTCTCAGCGAGACCGTGCGGAAGTACGTGTCACCCGGGCAAGCTCGGTCATCATCGAGCCCTCTAATCCGGATCCGAGCCCCGTTTGGGATCCTGCCCAGATTTCGGTTTCGCGCCCAGGCGTTCATGTCTCTTATACCCGTAAGGAGGGAAGCGAAGACCAGTACACAGTTCAGGTCCAGGCTGACGATCCCGAATTGCGCGCGGCCTATAAAGTTGAGCTCTTTGAAAGCGAATATGACTTCTCCCCGTGGTGTGCCATCGAAGGCACTCTTGGAAAGGGCGGAATTGATATTCAGCAGCAAGATTTGGGTGCCTGCATGGGGCAGCCCATGTACATGAAATTCAGTGTGCGTCCGCACCCCAAGTCTTTGGCATCCATGACCACAAAGGGGCAAGAAGATGTGGAACTATCCTCTTCATTCGGAATGGATTTGAAACTGAAGATGTGGCCGGGTGGCAGCCCTGCTGAACCGACTCCGGCACCAACGAGCGAACCGTTGCTTCCTTCTCCGTCACCGACTCCTTCTCCCGCTCCGAATATTCCTGATACCAGTAATGATCACGCGGCTGATGCCCTAAAGACGAATCCGGTCGAACTTGCGCGCGGACATATGGACCTGCGTCTTCGCGAGGATTCTGGCGCGGCCACGAACTACTCGCTGGTGCTGAAGGATGATTCCTTGACGGGAGAAAAGACCTCAGTCATGCGTGCAATCGATTCAGTGACGTGGAAGGTTGGCGTCAACGCACGCTTTACCCGTCCGCAGAGCCTATCCGATCCCAGTTATGACGTTTTGGGTGCAATTGGCGAGTCCAGCTACGTGCTTCCTGAGACTCAGAATCCCGACATTGTCTGGCCTGGGGTTAGTACGGAAGGTATCGACTATTCTCAATTCCCCAAGGGAATTGATTATGAGCTGAAGGTCGTGGAATCCCCGAAGGACTCAAGAGTTGCCTTCTTCCAGGGTGGCACTTTTGGTGGCCCTGCGAACATCATGGTCGACTCGGCAAACCCCGCAAAGTCGCGCATTCACACTGACTCACCGACTCATATGCACGCAAACTGGGTGTTCTCACGCCCCGGTCACTATCGACTGCAGATTCGTGCGCTCGATGGAGACAAAGAGATCGCTGCACCGATGACCTGGAACGTTTCTGTTCATGAGGCCGCGGTCCCGGCGCCCTCCCCTTCAAGCGAACAACCCTCTGAGCAGCCGATTCCTTTGCCCAGTCCCTCAGTGGATACTCCCTCAGTAGCACCGGTGCCAACACCGGATCAAACAAGTGCTCCGACACCCGCCTCGACAGAATCTGCGCCCACTCCTGCGGCGAGTCCTTCGGCTGCAGCTCCAAAGATCTCGGAAACCCCTGCGGCTCAGCCAGCCACTCAAGCGACTACGACACCACCGAGCAATACTCTGGGGCAAGTTAGTGCGGGTGAACGCTTGCTCGGCTCGCGCTCTAACTCTTCGGGTTCCCGACGCGTTCTTGGGGGAGTAAGCGGTGGCGGCGGGGCTGCCCCATTGGCTGCCTCAGCAGAGCCAACGAGCACTCCGACGGTCAGCGAAAGTCCGGCTGCTGATTCAGATTCTGCAGCTCAAGCAGCTCAGCTGAGCAATGTTGAGGCCGGCGAATCAACCGTGTCGCAAGTCCCACGCTGGTGGTGGATTCCTGCGGCAGCACTGGCAATTGTGCTGGGTGCTGGCGCCGCTATCGCCATCAGAAGAAGAGGATGATACTCGTCTATTCCTGAGGTTTTCCTGCTTGACTCAGGAAAACCTCAGGAATAAACTGACGTTACCAGAACCGGTTCCGCCCGAAAGGGTCCAGGGCCGGTCTTCTTTTTCACTGCAAAGGTGCAATGAATATGAAACCGTTCAAAACGATTAGCCAACAGCTGGCTTTACTGGAGTCGCGTGGAATGCTCATCGAGGACCCAGTGGTTGCTGCCCACGCATTAGAAACTATTGGCTACTACCGGTTATCAGGATATTCATACCCGTTCCGAAAGCGCCTGGCGGATGTAATAGGCAGAGATCAAGCTTTTGTTGAGGGTGCTCGATTCGCCGACGTATTGTCACTGTATGGCTTTGATGTGAAGCTACGTTCAGCGGTATTTGCTCAGCTTGCTTGTATTGAGATAGCGCTTCGAAGCTGGATTGGAAATGAAGTTGGGAAGATTGACCCAGCTATGCACCTTGATGTAACAAAATTAGGGCCCACAGCTCTACATGTAGAGAAACGAAGCAAGCAGACGCGCTATGACTCCTGGAAGGCGCGGTACGACAAGAAACTATCTACTTCGAACGAAGACTTTGCGAAGCACTACCGACAGAGTTGTGGGGGTGAGCTGCCGATTTGGGTGGCTGTTCAACTGCTTGATTGGGGCGCGTTGCAGACATTATTCTCCATGCTCCCACGCGGTGTTCAGGATGCGATTGTGGCAGGCGTCGGTATCACGGCATCTGAAATGAATTCGTGGCTTAATGCGCTTCGGGTGATGAGGAATATCTCTGCACACCACAACAGACTTTTTAACCGGGTATTTCCGTCTAAGCCTTCGTTTCCACATGCTGTGGAAACGAGTGAGGTCATTGGGAATGCCGGTCCTAACAATCGTGCGTTTTATCTTCTGACTCTCACTCAATATTTTCTTGATCGATTCAAGATTGGAGATAAGACAGCATTGCCCTCAGTTCTCGCTGAATTCCCAACCATGCAGCACATTAATATTTCATCGATGGGAGCTCCGATGAATTGGGAGTCTCTGGAACTGTGGGGTTCTTGAGCTTCAAGAACCCCACATGGCCTTTACTTACCGAATTGACTCCATGATTCGAACTCCGTCGAGGACGGGCATGTAGGGAAGAGGGTCGATTCCAGTCTCAAGCACATAGTCCGTCAGCTGCTCGCGAACAACGTTTCGAAGCGTTTGTGGATCCCAAGGCTTGGCAATGTAGTAATCCAAACCGGCCTGGTTCAGTGCCTTGATGGTGTCACTTTGATCTGCCTGTCCCGTGACCAACACTGTGCGAGTCGAACTAAACCTTGGATCCGCAGTGAGCTCAACAAGGAAATCGACACCAGACTTTCCCGGTAGACGATGATCGGAGAGCACCAGTGCAAGCTCATCCCCATCCGACTCGATTTCCTCGACAACGCTCCACGCATCGGAGGCGTCTTCTGCCAATTCCAAACGGACGCGACCGTCGAATTCCTCAAGGTCACGTTCTAGCGCTTGACGAACCTCGGCCTCGTCTTCGAGGGACAAAATGGTCAGCGTCATGATTCCTCCTCGTGAACATGGTGTGCTGGAATAAGGATCCGCATCGTAGTGGATCCCGGGTGAGAGTCAATGAGTAGTCGCCCATCCAAATCAGCGATGATCGAGTGGACGATGGACATGCCCATTCCCAAGCCGAAGCGCACGCGGCCAGCCTTTGTTGTGAAATGTGGTTCCATAATACGGTCCAAAACCTCGGGTGCAATACCGGGACCGTTATCGCAGATCTGGACTTCGACCTGATCTCCATCCATCGCTGCCCGGATGGTAATTCGCGCTTCGTCGTGGCCGCGCGCGGGAAGGTAAATTCCCGAGGCCGGGTTGGCTTCTGCGCGCGCCTTGAGGTCTGCGGCCTCGTCCTCGATTGCTTCAGCCGCGTTCACAATGAGATTGGTCCAGACCTGCTGCAATTTGCTGGGGTGAGCCAGGACCGGCTCCACGTCCTCGTATTCGCAGACGACATCGATCCCGTGAACCCGGTGCGAGGTTAATCGCAGCACATCATCGATCCCGCGCCGAACATCGACCTCTTTGCGTTCGTCGGCATCAGGGCGCGCGTAGCCCTTTAAGGACTGCGTGAGTGCGATGATGCGCTCGCCCGACGCTAAAACCGATCGTAGGGAGCTTCCCAATCGAGCTCCTGCCTGGAAGGCAAGCAGTTGCTTGGGATCATCTGCAAGTTTTTGCGCCTGCGTGCGGTCGCTCAGACCCGCGCGGATCAGCTGTCGAATAACACTGCGATCGTGAAGGATCGGTAAGAATTCCTTTTGGAGTTCCCTTTCGCGAGCGGTCGAAAGGGGCGGAAGGTCCATCGCAGAGTTGAGCGCCTTAAGACATGCCTCCGGTTCGGGTGAACTGACAACGTCTTTGGTGTCTTCGCGAAGATGCCCGGCCGCCCGTAAAAGGGCAGTGACCGGATTATTGAGCTCGTGGGCGATCCCAGCGCTGAGTTCGCCGAGCATGGCAAAACGAGCGCCTTCGACAAGCTTTGCGCGCGTTGCACGCAGGTCTTCCAAGGTAGCTGCCAGTTCTTCTTTCTGACGCTCCAAGTCTTCAGCCAGCATCGCATTTTCGACGTGAAGGTCCTCGGCGCGCATGAGGCGTCGCGTCAGCGAACGAATTGCCAACGCGGTTAAAACCGTTGAAATTGATGGATCTTCCGTCAGGGCGATCTGAAGCTGTTCGGTGGTTAGACGCACCACTGTTGCTTCGCTTGTCGTCAGCGCAGTGAAAAAGGCGCTCTCGCCTCGTGCAAGCGAAATAAGACCAATGAGTGGACCCGAGGTCGCAAGGTGGGCAAGGACCTCGCCGTGGCGTGAGTCGCGGTGGAGCGAAACCGTCCCCTCAAGGACCAAGTGAACTGCTTCGACTCTGTGGCCCTGCGTAAGCAGGTGAGTTCCCCGCGGAAGAATGATCCGAGGCCGAGGACCCAGGACCCTCTCGACACCTTCAAGCAATTCGTGGACAACCTGAGCCTCGTTGAGATCTAGGCCTTCAAGGATTGGTCCCTGAACCGCGAAAGAAGGCGCGCCCTGGATGAGAGCGAGGATCTCTCCTCCGCAGTACCCACATTCCTCGAGGTAACGGCGCATGGTTGAATACGCCTGGCCGGACAGTAAGGGGACTGTCCACGGGGAGCGCACGACCGAGGCTAAATGCCCCGATTCCGTACATACCGCGAGGTCGGTATGAATTTCTTGGTCGCTCACCAGCATCCACTGTGTCGACGCCATGAGAGAGGACGCGCGCGCAGATTCAATCAGGGCATCGACATTGGGGACCTCGCTGGTTGCAACTCCCAAGACCACATGGTCATCATCCCCTAGGTCCTCGAGGAAGACGCCTAGATCGTTGAGATCCTGGATGCGATCAAAGCAGAGGTTTGGGAAAGACTGCGTGAGATCGCGCGTGAGAGGAGCGGCAATTTGGCGGGAATTATCTCCAACTACTAGGACATGAATGTGATAGCCCTCCCGGTGCCCACCACTGCGGACATCGGTTCGTTCAAGAACCTGAGCATCTCCTTGCGCAGGGCCTTGCGTCCACCCGTGCGCAAGCCCAGGTGTGCTCGCGGAAGAGGTCTCGGCTGGGGGAAAGGACACTCACATCACCCCGATCGCACCCCAGGTCAAAGGCGCGACGAAGGAGAGAAGGATAATACCGATGACGCCGACGATGACACCGACAATGGCCATTTCCTTTGTCGGAGTGGTTCCTGTCGAGTAGGCGATTGCATTCGGAGGGGTCGAAATCGGTAGGCACATGCCCAGCGAGCAGCCGAGGGCAATGACCATGGCGATCTCTGCGGCACCCGTAGATACCGTAGCTGCAAGGCCCATTCCCATGGGGACCAGCAGGTTCGCCGAGGCCGAGTGCGAGATGACGTTTGAGGTGACCCAGCCGACCAGCGCCAGAACCAGAATGAGCAGTGCACCGGGGATTGAGGCCCACTTGATTGAACCGAGCATCCATTTATCCAAGCCGGTCGCGCTAACGCCGGAACCAAGCGCGATGCCTCCGGCAACTAGCCACAGGACAGGCCAATCCAATGCGCGCAGGTCATCACCGCTCATCACCTTTGTCATGAGCAGAATGACGACGGGAAGGAAGCCAACGATATTGGAGGAGATGTGGTGCAGGGATTCCGTCATCCACAGTAGGATCGTCAGGCCTGCGACCGCATAGAAGATGATGGCACTCTTTGACTTCTCGAATCGCGCAGAGGTGTCAATGTCAAACTTTGCATTCGATGGAATGTAGCGCCACGCGATAAATGCCCATGACAAAGCCAGAAGAACCAACATGAGCGGGACAGCTGCCAGCATCCATTGGAAGAAGGTCACCTTGATGCCCGCGTTTTCCAGGGCACCCAAGGCGATGGCGTTCGGCGGAGTGCCAACAGGTGTTCCCATGCCGCCAACATTCGCAGCAACCGGGATCGATAAGGCGATGCCCGTTCGTGCTTTACCTTCGGGAAGAGCCATGATGACCGGCATCATGACAGCGAACATGGTCGCAGTCGTTGCGGTGTTTGACATGAACATGCTCATGATTGCGGTGATGAGCATGACGCCCATGACGGTCAGGCGCGGCTTGCCAATGAATGGTTTCAGCAGCACTGCGGAGAGCGCACGGTCGACCTTGTACTTCGCAGCTCCATCGGCAACCATGAATCCGCCCAAGAAGAGGATGATGACGGGATTTGCCAGAGCGCCGAAGAACTTTGTGTAGGCGGGGGCTTTCTCGGGGATGCTCAAAAGAGCGTGGTCAGAGATGAAGAGGACCTCGAGGAAAATCACCAGGACCGCGGTGCCCGCAAGGGGGACGGCCTCGGTGACCCACAGGAGAATTGCCGCTAAGAAGATCCCAAACATTCGGGTTCCCGAGGCCTCGAGGCCGGGAAGCTGGATGAGCAGGCAGGTGATGATCGATATCAGCGCGCCCACAGCTCCAAACACCTTGAAGGGACTTAGGCGTTGCTTGGTCGCAGTAAAGTCGGCCGGTCGGGTCGACATGTTCTGCGCGGAGCGCGGGTTAATAGAGACAGATGCAGTACTGCGGTTGCGGCGTACCATGGGTAGACCTCGTTGTCTTCACGGAATGAGTACGCATAATTATATGTCATACATCACGTGGTGATGACCATTTTGATGATCAATCAACAAGTGATGGGGCGCAGTAGGTGAGTCCGGCTTTGCCTGCGAAATCCCGCGTCAAAGGGTCGGGGAGAAGGGAAACAATTCCGACCACCGTGGCGCCCGCAGCTTCTACAGCTTCGCGAAGTGCGCCGGTGTCCGCCAAAGAAGAGTTTGCTAGAAGGACCGCCGGACGCCCGTGGATGGGTGCGCCGGTGAAAGACGCGTCCGAGGCTGTCGCCTGAGTCGGACGTAGAAGTGCGGCATCCAGATCCAGCCCTCGCCCTCCCGCTGCGTGAATCATCGCGGCAGCAAGTGCACCGTCACCTTCGGGTGCGATCACCACTTCGTAGTCACCGATTGCGAGGTCATTTTCCTCAAGAAGATCAATGAGGACGTGACCGCAAACAGCCGCACCTTGAGCGCTCAAGGAAATCTCATTGAGGTGTGCAAGTGGTTCTTCGGTGTCCAGTATCGGTGCGGTGAGTGTACGAAGGGCAAGGAGCTGAGGATCGTGAGTGATCATTGTTCCCATTCAGTTGGATGCGGGCTGGACGTAACGGATCAGGTCACCAATTCCGTCGTAGATACGGAAGGGACGGTAGGGGAAGTTCGCCACGTCATCTGAGTGCGTTGAACCCGAGAGCACCAAGAAGGTCCTCATGCCTGCCTCGACACCAGCGCGGACATCCGTATCCATGCGGTCGCCAACCATCGCAGCTTGTTCGGAGTGGGCACCGATCTTGTTGAGGCCGGCGCGAATCATGACGGGGTTTGGCTTACCGACGAAATAGGGAGCCTTGCCAGTCGCTGCTTGGATCATCGCTGCGATGGAACCTGCTGCGGGTAGGGTTCCTTCATCGGAAGGGCCCGAGACATCCGGGTTGGTTGCAATGAACTTCGCACCGCGTTCGATCAGGCGGATTGCCGTGGTGAGCGCGTAAAAGTCATAGAAGCGGGTCTCTCCAAGAACGACGTATTCGGGGTCCTGGTCGGTCATGACGTAGCCCGCGGTGTGCAGAGCCGTCGTCAGTCCTGCCTCGCCAATGACATAAGCCGTCGAATTGGGGGACTGCTGGGAGAGGAAGGCGGCAGTCGCATTGGCAGAGGTCCAAATGTGTTCCTCGGGAACCTTCAGGCCCGAGTTCGCAAGCCGGGCAGAAAGGTCACGGTTTGTGAAGATCGAATTATTCGTGAGAACCAAGAAAGGGATCCCATTTTCTTCCAACGCTGAGATGAAGTCTTGAGCACCGGGAAGAGCACGATTCTCTTTTACAAGAACGCCGTCCATATCTGACAGCCATGCGCTAATTGGGGGCATATCCGACAGTGCGGTGGAAAGTGAATTCGTCATGCATCTAATGTATCTGTTTACGGGTTCATTCGGTAGGAAGAAGGCGATGATGGACACAAACTCTCAGCCAGAAGTGGGCGTTGGACCCTGGCCAGGCGGCCCCGAGAACTGGCCGAGCGATGATGTCTACGATCCCCATCTGCTTGCCGACGGTGATCGACGCAATGTCGAGGATCGCTACCGCTATTGGAAAATGGAGGCGGTCATCGCCGATATCGCCGCTCACGCACTTCCCTTTGAGATTGCCATCGAGAATCTGGGACACGACTTCAATATCGGCTCAATTGTTCGTAGCGCGAATGCTCTGGGAGTTAGTCGCATACATATCGTTGGAAGACGGCGGTGGAATCGGCGTGGCGCGATGGTCACGGATCGATACCTAGATGTCGTCCATCACAGCGATGTCACGGAATTCGCTGATTCAGTGCGCGAACGGGGATTGGCTCTGGTTGGTATTGACAATATACCGGGTTCAATTCCGCTGGAAGGCCACCAGCTTCCCGCTCAGGCATGCCTGGTATTCGGGGAAGAATCCAGTGGTTTGAGCGAAGAAATGCGCGCTCAGTGCGGCGAGATTCTCCACATCACGCAGCGCGGTTCGACTCGCTCAATGAACGTGGGCCACGCCGCGGCAATCGCCATGTGGGCGTGGGTGATTCAGTACTCCTAAGCGCGAGCCAGGGCCTCGGCGGGAAAATCTTGTACACGGTCGGTAAAGATACCGCTGACGCCCCATTTTGCAGCTGTGCGCGCATCCTCAAGGGAATTGACTGTCCAGGCATTCACTTCGAAGCCTGCGCTCAGCATCTCGTTGACCTCGGCCTCGGTCAGCCCTTCCCAAGCGGGATGGATGGCGCTGCACCCAAGATCGGCAGCCTGACGCCAGGAGCCAGCAGTGACCTCGTCGCGACGGCACAGCCACGCCAGCGGAAGCTCGGGCATCGCCTGACGGACTGCGCCGAGCAGCTCGTGGTCGAAGGAAGAAATCAGCAGCCCACTCTTATTTTTGAAGGACTGCAGTGCGACCTCAAGGTTTTCAACCAATGTATCGCGGCGTTTCCCCGCGGCTCGAGGCTTCAGTTCAATATTGAAGGATGTCTGCGTCGCATTCGCAAAAGACACCACATCGGCCAGCTCAGGAATGCGTTCAAAACGATAGGTCGGAGAAAACCATGCGCCCGCATCAAGTCGGCGCAGTTCCCCGTAGCCCCAGGAATCCCAAGAACCTGAAGAATTCGTTGTGCGGTCGACCGTGTCGTCGTGGATCACCAACAGCGTCCCATCAGCCATGACGCCGACATCGCATTCGCACCAGCGTGCACCAATTTCCGAGGCCTTCGCGAAGGCTGCGATCGTATTCTCCGGTGCAAGGGTCGATGCGCCGCGATGGGCAATAATCTTTGGGAATTCGCTCATTGTGTATCCTTCATTTCTTCACAACACGTGCCGGTAGCGATCTAAGTCGGGTCTAGAAGTAATCGTCGACGGGAATTAATCCAATCCCCGGGACAAATTGCATCTTTGGGCGACCCGGATTCTCTTCGGTTTCATCAGCTTTCCCGTGCATGCCGTCAATTCCCGCGCGCTCTTCTTGGCGGCTGAAACCCTCTTCTTCAGTGAGCGTTTCCATCTCCGAGGCCGTGCCTTCATCAGGTTGGGTCATCAGCGCCGGATCCAGCAGCATCGCTTCGTCACGCTTGGTCGGAAGAATGCTCTTCACGTAGGACTCGATTGCTTCATCTTGGGGGATATCGCGCCCGGCTTCTTCGGCCAAATACCAGCGGTGCTCAAGGAATTCGTGGAAAATCTGTGCGGGTTCAAGCTTCGCAGCAAGTTCGGCGGGAACAGCGCTGATGACGGGTTCGAAGACTTCGTTCATCCACTCGTGCGCAACGAGTTCCAGCGGGATCTTGTTCTTCCCAGTCATTGCACGGTAGGTCTCGATGTCATTGAGCATTCGCTGTGCCTGATTTTCGCCGACATCCATACCGGTCAAGCGCATGAGCTTCCGGTGATGGTGGCCGGCGTCGACGACCTTCGGGGTGATGATCATATGGGTGCCATCAAGATCCGAGGACATTTGAAGTTCTCCGACCTCGAAGCCCAGGTTATTGAGTCGGCGGATACGTTGAGCAACACGCCATTTTTGGTTGGTTTCGATGACTTCAGGGCCAGTGAGTTCATCCCAGAGCTCAAGGTAGCGTGAACGAATACGGTCGCCGACTTCGATCGGGTCTTCTTCGCTGGGGAAGAACGAACCGGCCTGCAGATCCATGAGTTCGCCGATGATGTTGGTGCGTGCAAGATCGACGTCGTACAGGCGCTGCCCTTCGGTTAGTGAAGGATGGATTTCACCGGTTTCTGCGTCGACGAGGTAGGCAGAAAATGACCCGGCATCTCGCCTGAATAAGGTATTCGATAGTGAAACATCGCCCCAATAGAAGCCCAAAAGATGGAGGCGAACAAGAAGGACGGCCAAAGCATCAATTAAGCGTCCCGCGGTGTCTGGGGTCATGTGCTGCGAAAAGACAGCGCGGTAGGGAAGAGAGAACTGAAGGTGCTCGGTGACCAGTACGGCAGCGAGTTCCTCGCCAAAGGCATCTCGTCGACCGCTGACGACTGCTGTGGGGATCACTGAGGGAGCACCCATTCGTGAGAGGTCGCGAAGGAGTTCGTACTCTTTGTACGCGACGCTTTCCCCGATCTCTTTAACTGCGATCACTCTGTCGGAAAGATTGACGAAGCGAACGACGTGGCGTGAAATGCCGCGCGGAAGTGCGGCAAGGATTTCCGTAGGCCAATCTTCAAGGGGAAGGTCCCAAGGCAAATCCAGCAGTGCCGGGTCAACCGTTGCTGCCGTGATCTCAAGTGTTGAGGGAATGGGCATGGCTCTATTGTCTCATTCATTGCACGATAGGGCACGGGGCCCGCAACCGTGTGGTTGTGGGCCCCGTGTGAGCCGTTTGAATGATCAGAAGCTCTTGATCACTCGGGCAGACGATCGCCGGTGGATGCAGAGAAGTTGTGCTGCTGTCCAGCCTTGATGCGAGTGTGGATCACGCCGCCAGGCTTCGGAGCGGTACGCGGAGGAACGCGGACGATGAGCTGCTCGCCCTTTCCTTCGCTGCCGGAACCCAAGCCGTGGCCGGTGCTTGCACCTGCGAGGTGGCCGTAAATGTAGGCATCCGAACCCAGTTCCTCAACGAACTCAACTTCGATCGGAATGGTGTTTTCGGTTTCTGCCGACACAACTTCGAGGCCTTCGGGACGGAAGCCGATCGTGATCTTGCCTTCGTCTTCGGGAACCATGGCATCCAGGGTTGCCTGCGAGAGGGGAACCTCTGCGGTGCCAAGCTTTGCGACGTTGCCCTCGACCTTGAACTTGCCCAGGTTCATGGCGGGGGAGCCGATGAAGCCTGCGACGAATTCGTTGGCGGGGCGCTCGTACATTTCCTGCGGGGTTCCGACCTGCTGGAGGAGGCCGCCTGCGAGAACCGCAATGCGATCGCCCATGGTCAGAGCCTCGGTCTGGTCGTGGGTCACGTAGACCGTGGTGACGCCGAGTTCGCGCTGCAGGGAAGCAATCTGGGTACGGGTCTGGACACGCAGCTTGGCGTCCAAGTTGGACAGAGGCTCATCCATGAGGAAGACCTGAGGCTTACGAACGATGGCGCGCCCCATGGCGACACGCTGACGCTGACCACCGGAAAGTGCCTTGGGCTTACGATCCAAGTAGGGTTCAAGGTCGAGGATGCGCGCTGCTTCCTCAACGCGCTGAGCAATCTCAGCCTTGGGAGTGCCTGCGATCTTCAGTGCGAAGCCCATGTTCTCGCGAACAGTCATGTGCGGGTACAGAGCGTAGTTCTGGAAGACCATTGCGATGTCGCGGTTCTTCGGCTGTACGTCGGTGACGTCCTTATCGCCAATGAAGATACGGCCGGAGTTCACGTCTTCAAGACCTGCGAGCATTCGCAGGGACGTGGACTTGCCACAACCGGAAGGACCGACGAGAACCAGGAATTCACCATCCTGGATCTCAAGATCGAGCTGATCGACTGCTGGCTTGTCGGACCCGGGATAGATTCGGGTCGCCTTGTCGAAAGTTACAGTTGCCATATTGAACCTCCACCGGCGGTACGTGCCGGACGATCCTTTGTAGAGACCAGACGACAGCGTCTTCACTGCCGCCGCGCTTGCCCCACATCAGATGTGAAGTTCGCACTCGCTCACCATAGCACCGCTTGTCGAACAAATTCCAGCCCGATTTGTTGCCGACAGTGCACTTGAGGCCTGAAATTTGTCAACCATTCGCTAGGCTTGGGGTGATGCGTGAGCAAGAAATGATTGGTGGGTACCGCCTTCTCAAGCGCCTGGGCGCGGGAGGCGCTGCCACCGTGTGGCTTGCCTGTGACGAGGCCGGAGAACGTGTTGCGTTAAAAATCCTTCACCCCGCCTTGGCTGCCGATGAGGACTATCGCGAGCGTCTCCTACGTGAGGCTCGGACGGTTAACTCGATTCGTGGTGGAGGGGTTGCGCATATCTTAGATATTGAGATTGATGCTACCCAGCCCTTCGTCGTCAGTGAATACATTCCCGGTCCGACACTGTCTGAACTTCTTTCCAGAGGAGCACTGAACATCGGTGGTGTTGCCGCGATTGGTGGTGCCCTTGCTCAAACGCTTGAAGATGTTCATGCACGCCGAATCATTCATCGCGACGTCAAAGCCTCCAATGTCATCTGTTCGCCTCGTGGCCCCGTACTCATTGACTTCGGTATCGCGATGGGACAGGACGAGGCTCGGCTGACCCAAACCGGCCTCGTTTCCGGTACCGCGGGCTATACCGCACCCGAATTGCTCAGGGGAGGGCGGGCCTCGGCGGCTACGGACTGGTGGGGCTGGACGGCCACTCTGCTGACTGCGCTCACCGGGCGACCTCCCTACGGGGAAGGCGCCACAGAAGGGATTTTGGACCGAGTCCTTAGGGGTGAACCCGATACGCGAGGACTTGATCCGCGAGTTGCTTCGCTCATGCGCATGGCTCTGCATCCCGACCCTCATGTGCGCCCAAGCCCCGATCAGGTTGTTCGAGAGCTGGCTCAGTGGGGTAAGTTCCACCTCGGCGACATGGCGGTTTATGGCGGCTCGATGGCGTGGGAAGGGCTCAATTGGGCCCGTCTTCTTGCGCCTGCAACCTCCTGGCAGGCGCCTACTGTGGTGGCCGGCCTGAGTGAGCAAAATGAAGGCGGAGAGCGCTTTGCCTCTGAGAGCGAGCGTACGTCGGTCCTTGAACCCGCAGACGCGGATGCAACTCGCGTGATGGAGAGCGGTTACGCAGAGGATCCCACCTATGTCGATCCCGAGGCCACGCAGGTGTATCCCCAGACCGTTGCCGACTCGCGGGGCTGGGAAGGCCAAAGCGGGGGAGGGGAAACTGCTTATTTGCCCCCCATCGCCCCTACGGCCTCGTCAATGGGAACAAGCTATCTTCCTGCAGATGATGGATACCGTCAGGCGGCAATCCCTCCGAATGTCGAGTTCGTGACTGAGCAACGTCATTACGAGTGGCAGCAGCTGAAAACTGCGAATTTCATTGGACTTATCGCGCTTGCTGCGCTTGCTCTTGCACCTATATATATGGGGATGAGCGGGCTCATCTTTGTCGGCGTGATCACTGCTATTTTCGCGGTGCTGGGCGGTGCGTACAGGTGGCGAGAAAACCGCCGGATCCGTCATCAAGAGGTTCGTTCCAGCGACAACTGGGCAGCTTTGGGAATGCTTCCCTTTACGGGGCTTGGAGCAATACTGTCGACGGCAATTGGCCTTTTCCCGGGGACGGCATTGGCGTGGGGGCAATGGGTTCTCTTCTCGCGTGATTTCTACGCAGAGATTGGCTGGTCAATTCACTCGGGCTTTTTTGCAACTAGGTTGGGTAATCCCGGCATTTCGTGGTTCCCTCTGGTCCTGACAGGACAGACACCCATTCAGTCTGATTCCTGGCTAGCGATGAATCCATCCTGGGTTTTGCTGACGTGGGTGCTGACAACGATTTCCCTGTGGGGAATGTGGGTGATGCCAACGGGACGTCCGCTTCGTACTGGCCTGAGTGTGGCGGTAAAGGTCTGTGCGCCGCGAGTATGGATGCAGGTCATTCTTGGGCTGATTGGTGTGCTTGCTATCGCGGTTATTCTCGCGGGGAATTTCTGACTGAGGGGTCGTAGATCGTCCGTGGGGGACGGTTATCTCAATGACCTTCTGGAATTAAACGCGTAGCATCAGCGTTGGCATTGTGCGTCGGTGGGTAATGCTCGCTAGGCTTGGATGCACATCAACAGAAAGGCCCAGATAATGGCAAAGCCGTCTCGCTCGCAGGAAGTGCGTGAGAAAGCTCAGCAGCTGCGTGAGCAACAGGCGCGTGCGGATCGCCGAACCCGAAACATCATCATTGGACTGGTCGCACTGATTCTTGTTGTGATCATTGGTGCGATCGCTGCGGTGATCATTCAGTCGAACCACAAGAAGGCTCAGGATAGCCAAGCTGCGACCGCTGCCATCGGTTCCTACGGGGACGGCGGACCGATTGTGGTTTCTCACCTGGGTATTGGAAAGGTTGACGAATCCCTTCCGACGTTGACGGAATACTTTGATTACTCCTGCCACGTCTGCGCAGCCTATGACGTTGCCTTCGGTGAGCAAGCCACTCAAGATGCTCTCGATGGCAAATTCAATATCAAGTACCAGCCGGTGAATACGGTGAAGGCGCCCTATCAGTACGCCGCAACCACCGCTTCTTTGATTGCCGCGCAAAAGGTCGATGCTCAGACCTGGGGCAAGTTCCACAATGCGCTTCTCGCTTACTTCAACGAGGCCTACAACTCGGGTAACGGTTCCGTTGTTCAGGACTTGTCGAAGTCAGCCAAGCAGGTCAAGACCATTGCATCGCAGGTTGGAATTCCCGAGGATGTTGTGAATTCATTCCCCGAGAATGGCGTTGATGAATACCTGACCAAGACCACTCAGGCGTGGGGAAATGCCACCTACGAGGGTCGCAGTCCCAATTCCTTGGGTACTCCCGAGTTTGTTATCAATGACAAGACCGCTCTGGACTTCTCGAAGCTTGGTGTGACTAAGGTTGATGGTATCTACCCGGCAATTCAGCAGCAGCTTGCTGCCGCGGGAACGGCGTCCGCTTCGAAGTAAGGGCGATGTGATCCCTTAGGGTGATCGCGCTTTGGACCTTAAAGTGTTAGGGGCGCGTGCGTGACATGGTCACGTGCGCGCCCTTTCTTTGTAGCTGTGGGGAAGGGCTGTTGGAGCGCAGCGTTTTTGTATTGATGCGCAGCTTGTTTCGAGTGCCTAAAGGTGGCGTGTGAGCCACATTGCGATTTTTAATTCGTCTTTGCGGCCCCACTCATGGCACACTATGTGGGTTGCCACCTTAGCTCAGTTGGTAGAGCACCCGCCTTGTAAGCGGACGGTCGTCGGTTCGAGTCCGACAGGTGGCTCCATTTTTATCCGGGATCCCGAGTTCCGGTTTTCCTAGATTTTCAAGCTTTCAAAATGTTTTTGAATCTCATAAATTTAAGTTGTCGAAGCAGCAATTGCTCCGTTGGCGCGGTAAATTTGCAATTGTCGATCCAGATTATGCAAAGGCGCGCCTAGTCGACAGGAGAGAGATGGACGGACTCATCTCATTTGGTCTAGGACTCTTAACGTTTGTTGCCGCATTCTGCTTGGCTGGTCTAGCGCGAGCGATGCGAAATGACAAATTGCCTCCAAATATGTGGGCGGGAATCAGGACGAAGGCGGCATCAGAGTCGGAGTCGTCCTGGTATCAGGTTCAACGAGCAGGTTCAGTCCCACTCATTTGCTTAGCAGTTGCTTATGCAGATTCAGGTTTACTCTTCATTATTCAAGGAATCTACCATGAGACCATTTCTCCACTCATTCCGGTAGGTGTGTTTAGCGCGCAAAGTCTCGTCGGAATTATATGGATATATGTGGCGATCCGTGACTCCGATCCGTCGCAAAAGTCGGAGTAGAACCAGTGAGGTCTCCGAAAGAATTAAGGAAAAAATGAATTCGGCCATCGTTGTGCCCCAAAAATATTGAGTCAGGCGGAGAGAGTTTTATCGAAGGCTGTGGAGTCTGCTGTATGCGTTGGAATATTGTTTTCTAATACCCCCTGGGGTATTTTTTTGGGGGGGGGTAAAGCAGACATTCCACCGAGCCAGAAAGTGAGTCGCACATGCGAGTACTCGTCGTCGGAGGAGTCGCCGGTGGCATGAGCGCGGCGGCACGCCTGCGCAGGCGCGATGAGGGCGCCGAGATCATCGTGCTGGAGCGCAGCAAATACGTGTCCTTCGCGAACTGCGGGCTCCCGTACTACGTTGGCGGCGAGATCGAAGACCCCGCCAAGCTCCTCCTTCACACCCCGGAAACCCTCAAGGCTGCGCTCAACCTCGACGTGCGCATCAACTCCGAGGTCACGGCGATCAACCCCGGCGCGCACAGCGTCCAGGTCACTGACACTGAGACCGGCGAGGCCTACACGCTCACCTATGATCACCTGATCCTTTCCCCGGGCGGCCTCGCCAGCCGGCCCCCGATTGACGGCCTCGACTCTCCGCGGGTGCACACGCTGCGCACGGTCGACGACGCCCTCGCCCTGCGCGAGGCCTCGGGCACGCACGCCGTTGTCCTGGGGGCCGGGTTCATCGGCATCGAGGCCACCGAAGCCCTCGCGCAGCGAGGCTTCGAGACCCACCTCGTCGAGTTTGCCGAGCACGTTCTACCGCCCCTCGAAGTCGAGATGGCCACGCTGGTCACGCAGGAGCTGCGCGCTCTTGGTATTCACGTTCACGCTGGCGTCGCCGCCCAGTCCATTGAGCATGGCGACGACCAAGACTCAGTGACGCTTTCCGACGGAACCGTCCTGACCGCCAACGTCATCGTCCTGTCGACCGGAGTGCGCCCCGACACTGCCTTCGCCGAGGCCGCGGGCATCGAGACCAGCCGAGGCTACATCCTCGTCGACGAGCACGGGCGTACCAGCGTGGACGACATCTACGCGGTCGGCGACGCCACGGTCGGCCGCGACCATGACCGCCCCGTCGCCCTGGCCGGACCCGCGAACCGCGGGGGACGTCTCGTCGCTGACGCTATTGCCGACGCCGAGCGCGGCGAGGCTACCGCGCGCCCCATCCCGAGCCCCCAGGCCACCGCGATCGTCCGGATTGGGAGCCTCACCGCCGCCATGACCGGCGCTAACCGCCAGGCCCTCGATGCCTCGGGCGCGGAGTACTTCACGGTGCACACGCACGCTAACCAGCACGCGGGCTATTTTCCCGGCGCCAAGCCCGTGCACATCCTCATGCATGTCGGCACCGGCGGACAGATTCTCGGTGCGCAGGCCGTGGGCGCCGACGGTGTGGCCCGCCGCATCGATGTCATTGCGACCGCCATGCGGGCTGGCCTGAAGGCGACGGACCTCATCGACCTGGACCTCGCATACGCCCCGCCCTACGGCCAGGCCAAGGACCCCGTCAACCAGACTGGCATGGTCGCGCACAACGTACTGGCCGGCGAACTCATCCTCACCGGTCCGGACGCTCTGACCGAGGACATGCCAGTCCTCGACGTACGCACGGTGGGGGAATACGCGGCCGGGCACATGCCGAACTCCCTGAACATTCCGCACACCCAGCTGCGCGACCGCCTCGATGAAGTCCGCTCTTGGGTCGATGAGAGCGTCGGCGACCAGCCTTTCGTTGTCATGTGCGCGGCGGGCGTGCGCTCTTGGATTGGCTACCGCATCGTGCGCCACGCGGGCTTTAACGTCACCATGCTGTCGGGCGGCATCCAGACGCTGCGAGCGTGGCTCGGAGAGAAGGCCGAGGCCGTTCTCGTCATGGGGGAGGGGCGCTCATGACGACGCGCAAGCAGGTTGTCAATCGCCTGAAGCGTGCTCGCGGGCAGCTTGACAGCCTCATCGACCACATCGAGAGTGGAGATGCGAACTGTCGGGACGTGCTGACCCAGTTTGCGGCTGTTAACTCCGCGATGAAACGCGCTAGCTACCTCGCGGTTGCGACGATCATGTCGCAGTGTGTGCTCGAGGATTCCAGCCTCGAAAACGATGATGTGCCGACAGCCGAAGCGGAAGAATCTCTAGTCAAAACTGGGAGCATCTCGATCGAAGAGCTCGAGCAATTGTTCCTCCGGCTAGGCTGATGCGACAAAGCAATCAGCCTGCCTAGAAAAAACCTCATAACACCATGCAGCGGATCCGCTGACGGATTCGAGGTCCAATCAACGAAGGAGACAATCATGTGTCGACCCACTACCTGTGAGGTATGCGGAAAGATCACCTGGAAGGGCTGCGGCAAGCACATTGACTCGGTGAGGGAACAAGTGCCCCCGGATCAGTGGTGCGATAAGGACCATACCGAAGAGGAGTATGCCGCCGCGAAGAAGAAAGGCGGTTTCTTTGGTAGCGTCTGCAGCTAGCCCTCGGCCCTTCTCGCATCGCCGCGGACCGTGCATGTCGTGATCTCCGACATATTGATTGATTGATCAACTTACCTTCTCTTTCATCGGTAGAATCAACCCAATTCTTCCCTTCTATTTGGACGTATTCCCGGCGTCCGTGCCCCCGAAGGATGGGTTTGATCATGCATCATCAACACGCTCGAGTGCGTTCTGCCTCGATTCGAAATCTCTCTTACCGCTTTGCTCACCGGCGCGCTTGTATGCGGAGCAGGTTTAGCTCCCGCTCTAGCGGAGCCAGCCTCTCCCACTCCCTCTCCCGAGGCCTCGGCGACCACCGAAACAGAAGCGCCCCAGGCAGCTAACGGAGTGGAAACCCCCCAGCCGATCAGCGAGGCCTCTCCTCTACCCTCCGCCCGCAGCGGTCAGGATCGGGCGGCTCGCGGAGCGACTGCCTCGTCGGATATGACCCTGACCAATGAACGCAATACGACGGATGTCGTCATTGAGCTCCCCGAGGGTGAAGCTGGCAAAGAACTCCGCGAAAGTGCGGATACTGTGCACCTGCGCGCAACCATGAGCTACCGCGGGAAAGTAATGCGCGAAATCGATCAGCGGATCTCATTGAAGGATTTCACTGACGACTACTACATCCTCGACTTCAAGAACTTTGGGAAGTTCACTGTCGAACTTTCGACCGAGAAAAACGGGGCGGTAGTCCGTAAATTCCCAAAGCGTACAGTCGGTGTGACCGCGGATAGCTACGTGCTTGCTCCAGTCAGTGCGACACTTCCCGTCGCGATGTTTTCGCTGAACCTTTGGGGTAAGGATTCAGTTCGGCGAATCGGCCCTGTTATCGCCATGTTCGAGCGTCCCAATGCTTATGACTGGAATGCGCTCCCCGGCCCAACTGCTGAAGAGCATGGAGTTTATGCGCTTCCTTACCTGACTGAGCGTGAGAACGCCTTCCAGCCCGGCGGTTTCGACGAGGCCGCGCAGCAGTTCCGTGATCGCATCGACGTTTTTGCTGATTACGTGCGTGACCTACGAGAACTGGATCCTTCTTCTACTTTCCACCTTTACTCGGTGGATATGTTCCCCAATATGGTCCAGAAGGTCATCTACGCGAATCGAATCCCTCAAGACCAATACACGATCAATCTCATGACCGATGGGGCGTATTCCTACGTGAAGTTTGCCGATCTCTATCAGGGATCAAACCCGCGAGGAACGCACGAGTGTTTGCTTCGCGAGTGGAAAGAAATGAAGGAACACGCCTACGCCAATGGGCGTGCTGATGCGAAGGCCTCCGAGCAGTGGAGCACAGCTGACTATTTGTGGGCGCTGGTTGATTCTGAGCCGAATGCGCACTGGTGGCTGGCTCGCCCGAAGCTTTTGAGTACTTCGGGAGATGGGAATGCCTTTGCAACCCAGGTTCAAAAGTCCCCAAAGGTTCGCGGGGTTAATATCTCTCAGCTGCTGAGTGCGAATATCAAGCCCTCGAAGGAAGCGACCGAGCAGTTTAAGGCCCTTTATAACTTCAACGATGGGTACTTCAGTGCCGCGGAACGTGAGGGCAAGGATGTCCTTCTGCTTCTTGGAACGATTCATCCCAATGAGCAGGGATTCGAGGACTATGCCCGCTTTACGAAGAGCTACTACGGGGATCGCTACGCCTACTACTACAAGGGACACCCTGCGACGCCCACGGAAATGTCAGTTCCCAAGCAAGAACAGCTCAAACGGCTGGGAATGGATGATGTCGATGCCTCCATTGCGGCGGAATTGATTCTGTTCTTTAACCCGGGAATTGATATTGCCGGTTATCAGTCCTCAACTTTTGAGTCGACCCAGCCTGGGCGCTCGAAGGGAGTGTTTAACTACACCAAGGGTGAAGCCATGGCGAAGGCCGATTCGCCCTACCGTGACCTCGACTTCTGGATTGTCCCGATTGATCGGGCTTGGGACCAGCTGAAGCGCTTGTGCCCGGGTGGACACAGCTGCTACCAGGTGGAGTTCTCTGATGAGATCGCCGCGCGCGAAGGTTATACACACGCGCTGTGGGATGCCACTGATTCTGTCATCGTCTACTACAAGAAACAGGGGGATCGTTTCGAGAAGGTCCGCAGTCAAGATGCGATTGGTGAAAAGTCCTCGGTAGAGCCGGGGGAGTACTTCATTAAGTCAGCGCTCGCGGATCACCTGGTTCTGGATGTTCCCGGTGCTAGTCGCGATGATGGCGCGAATGTCCAGCTGTGGGACGCAAATCGAAGCGATGCCCAGAAGTGGCGTGTTTCTTATGATTCGCAAGGACTTGCGACCATCACCAATGTGGCCTCGGGTAAGGTGCTTGATGCCCAATGGGGGTCCTCGCGTCCTGGGACCAACGTTGACCAGTGGAGTTCTAACGGTACGCGCGCGCAGAAGTGGCGCATCACTTCGGGCGATCAGGGCCGAGTGAAGATCGTCTCGGCTTTGGATCCCGCAATCGTTTTGGATGTTGCGGCAGCCAATGCTTCAGCGGGAGCGAATGTCGGCTTCTGGAATGCAAATGGCTCTGATGCTCAGGCATTTTCATTCATTCCGACTCATCCCAAGGTTTCCTCCGCGGGTCAGGCAGATATCACCCCCGGTTTCTACGAGCTAGCAAGCGTCGTTGATCCCACGAAGGCGATCGATCTGAAAGACTTCGCGATGAACAACGGAGCTCGGCTTCAGCTGTGGGGTTCAAGCAAGACCGATAATCAGATCTGGAAAATTAGCCGTGAATCTGATGGCTTCTACCGATTGGTGAATACCTGGTCGAATAAGTCCTTGGATTCCACTGATGGCACTCCGATTCCCGGTACCGAGCTCCAGCTGTGGGACACGGACATGTCAAATGCGAACCAGAAGTGGGCCATCTTCTCGGTGACGGGAGGGGCGTATATGCTCCGCAACGTCGGGACCGGTCTGGTTGTCAATCTCCGCTGGGGACAGGCGCGTAATGGTATGGCTATTGACGGCTACTTGGCCAATGGAACAACCTCTCAGCAGTGGCGTCTGAACCCGGTTCAAGGTCCCCAAGAGATCCTGGACCAGTGGGCGAAGGAGAACCGCAACTTGGTTCCTGATGGTGAGTATCAGATCCGTCCGGTTGTGGCCCCGAATAATCGTGTCGAGGTCCAGTGGGCATCTCGGGATGCGGGAGCTCGCGTGTGGTCTTACCGGTCCAACGGAAGTGCGGCACAGAAGTGGCGTATCAGTCACGACGACAAGGGCTACGTGACCTTGACCAATGTGGCTTCTGGGAAAGTCTTGGATGTCTTCGCGGCATGGAAGAATTGGCCGGCTCGGGTCAATCAGCAGCCCTCGAACTCCTCCGCGGCTCAAAAGTGGGTCATCCAAGAGCGAGGCGGCCATAAAGTTCTTGTTTCGGCACTCTCGCCCATGTTGGTCCTTGATCTTGAAGGTGGGCGTAGCCAGAACGAAACAGCGGTTCACCTCTATCAGGACAATGGAAGTTCGGCCCAGCGCTTTGATTTCCTGAAGTAGCCAGCTTCTCACCCAAAATATTGGGGTGCGTTCGCGTCATTATGCGCGAGCGCACCCCTGTTCGTTGTACGTATCCCGGACGGCGAAACCTACGGCAATCTCCAGTCCACCGGCGTTGCTCCCTGCTTCTCAAGGAGAGTATTCGCGCGGGAGAATGGCCTCGAGCCAAAGAAGCCGCGGCGTGCTGACAGGGGAGAGGGGTGCGCAGACTCGATGACTGGCGTGGATCCCAATTGCTCGCGCAGAGATTGCGCGTCGCGCCCCCACAAAATTGCGACCAGGGGTAGCGGGTTCCCGGATGCATCCCTCCGGTTCACCAAAGCATCAATTGCGCAGGAGGTGACTTCCTCCCAGCCCATCTTTCGATGGGAACCGGCCTGTCCGGGCCTGACCGTCAGCACCCTGTTGAGCAGGCATACTCCCTGACGAGACCATGGCCGCAGATCACCGCTGGTTGGCATGGGAATGCCAAGGTCGGTGGTGAGCTCCTTGAAGATATTGCGCAGCGAGGCCGGGAAAGGAATCCCCGGTGCGACCGAGAAACTCAGCCCAATAGCGTGGCCGGGAGTGGGGTAGGGGTCCTGCCCGACAATGAGGACCTTCACCTGGTCAAGAGGATAGGTAAAGGCCCTCAAGACATCGCTACCGGCGGGAAGATAGCCGTGCCCGGCCTCGATCTCCCGGCGCAACTGAGCTCCCAATTCATGGATTTTTCCCTCAACCGGTGCCAGCGCCCGCGCCCAGGAGGGATCGATAACCGTATCCAAAGATTCCACGCACCTACTGTAACTGCAGGCGTGCCCAGCCACGGCCTCGACAATGGGAGGCGTTCAGGGAAATCTAAGGCACGCGGGCAGGGACTATGCGGGAGCGGGGGTATTTCGCTACTCTGAAGCCGTGACTTCACAGTATCCAAAGGACGAATTTGACCGCGCCGGCGAAGACATGCCCCAGGGCATGCACCTTCAGCAGCCCTCGCGATGGAAGAGCGTATGGCCTTTCCTCGCAGTGCTGGTGATCGTTCCCGCTGCCGCGTGGGGGATCAGCCACATCCTGACTTCGGGCGGCGCTCAGCAGAAGACGACCACAAGCGTCTCCACGACCGCTGCAACGACCCAGGCCCCCACCGCCTCTGCGACTACCGAGGCCACCCAGACGCCTTCCGCAACCCCGACGACCAGTGAGACTCCCTCTCCTTCGCCGTCGATTCCCGTGCGCCACTCCGCGAAGATTTCCGTTCTGAACGGAACCGGAACACAGGGACTGGCAGCGCAGAAGGTTTCCGCGCTTTCCTCCGCAGGCTTTGACGGTGCCACTGCAGCGAACGCGCGCGGTTGGGATACCGAAGTAACGACCGTTTACTACGAGGATCCAAACCTCAAGGCCACTGCTGAAGAGGTCGCGAAGGTCCTTGGAATCAGCCGCGTGCAACAGGCGCAGACCGGCGACCCGGATGTCGTTGTCGTTCTGAAGTAACGTTTACTAGCCGCTAAGCAAGGTTCGTGTTGCGCTGAAGGTGAGAGTTCGCGTTACACTTTCAGAGCCCCAATAGCTCAGTCGGTCAGAGCAGCGGACTCATAATCCGTGGGTCGTCGGTTCAAGCCCGACTTGGGGCACGGACCACGTTCTGCGAAGAGCTTCAATGGCTGAAGTTGGACTGAGTGCCAGCTGAACGTGAGGTTGGACATATTGTCCGTAGGGCGTTGCGCCCCTATATTCGTGTGCCTATTATGAGTATTTGCGCTTTATTGTGCCCGAGGTGACCCGTACCCATTCGCTGTAATAGGCGCTGGGCGGATGTGGACGGTGTCAGTTAATGGGCTAAAAGGCGTGTGCGCGCAATGAAAACGCAGGGAAGGACCCCCGTTGGCTGCAAGTACCAACACTGCCAACCAGCCCAAGAACCGCATTTCTTTCGCTAAGCTCCGCGAGCCCCTGCAGGCACCGAACCTGCTCGGCCTGCAGACCGAAAGCTTTGACTGGTTACTGGGAAACGATGCATGGAAAGCACGCGTGGATGCCGCAAAGGCTGCTGGACGCGTGGATGTTCCGGATGTTTCCGGCCTTGAAGAAATTTTCCAAGAGATCTCGCCGATTGAAGACGTGGCACGCACCATGTCTCTGTCGTTCCGTGATCACCGCTTGGAGCGACCGAAGTACTCGGTCGAAGAAGCAAAAGCTAAGGATTACACCTACTCGGCACCCATGTATGTGACCGCCGAGTTCATGAACTACAACACGGGTGAAATTAAGTCCCAGACCGTGTTCATGGGCGATTTCCCGCTCATGACCCCCCGTGGCACCTTCATCATCAACGGCACCGAGCGTGTCGTTGTCTCTCAGCTGGTTCGTTCGCCCGGTGTTTACTTTGAACGTACCTCGGATCGCGGTTCCGACAAGGAAATCTTCAACGCGAGGATCATCCCCAGCCGCGGTGCATGGCTGGAGTTTGAGATCGATAAGCGCGACGCTGTTGGCGTGCGTATCGACCGTAAGCGTAAGCAGTCGGTGACCCACTTCCTGAAGGCAATTGGCCTGACGGAAGGTGAGATTCGCGAGCAGTTCGCCGCGTACCCGATTCTTCTTGAGACTCTTGAGAAGGACACCGCGCGTACCCGCGAAGAGGCACTGACCGATATCTACCGCAAGTTGCGCCCGGGTGAGCCCGCAAACGTCGAGGCCGCTGAAGCGCTCCTGCACAACTTCTACTTCGATCCCAAGCGCTACGACCTGGCAAAGGTTGGCCGCTACAAGATCAACAAGAAGCTTGCGGTTGATTCCCCCGAAGGCACCTCTGAACTGGTGCTCTCGATCAACGACATCGTTGCAACGGTGAAGTACCTGCTTGCTCTGCACGCAGGTGAGAAGACCTTCGCAGGCGTCCGCCACGGCGAGCCCGTTGAGGTCCGCGTTGAGTCCGACGACATCGACCACTTTGGTAACCGTCGTATTCGCGCCGTGGGTGAGCTGATCCAGGCTCAGGTTCGCACCGGTCTTGCACGTATGGAGCGCACCGTCCGCGAACGTATGACCACTCAGGAAACGGACTCTATTACTCCGCAATCCCTGATCAATATTCGTCCCGTCGTTGCGGCAATCAAGGAGTTCTTCGGAACCTCTCAGCTGTCGCAGTTCATGGACCAGAACAACCCGCTGGCCGGTCTGACGCACAAGCGCCGTCTGTCGGCACTGGGCCCCGGTGGTCTGTCTCGCGATCGCGCCTCCATGGAGGTTCGTGACGTTCACCCCTCGCACTACGGACGTATGTGCCCGATTGAAACCCCTGAAGGCCCGAACATTGGTCTGATCGGTTCGCTGGCAACCTTTGCTCGTATCAACCCCTTCGGTTTCATCGAGACCCCCTACCGTATTGTTCGCAACGGACAGGTGACCGATGAGGTCAACTATCTAACCGCTGATGATGAAAAGGGACACTTCATCGCTCAGGCTTCTTCGCCTGTCGACGACGAAGGCCACTTCATTGATGAGCAGGTTCTGTGCCGTGTTGCAGGCGAGGATCCGACGCTGATCGCCCGTGATCGCGTGGATTACATGGACGTTTCCGCACGCCAGATGGTGTCTGTGGCAACCGCGTTCATTCCCTTCCTCGAGCACGACGATGCAAACCGAGCCCTCATGGGTGCGAACATGCAGCGTCAGGCTGTTCCCTTGCTCACCACGGAAGCGCCGCTGGTGGGTACCGGTATGGAACAGCGTGCCGCACATGACTCCGGTGAAATGGTTATCGCTCAGCACTCCGGTGTTGTCACCGAAGTTTCCGCCGACCTGGTCGTCGTGACCACGGACGAAGGTGGACGCGATACCTACCGCCTCGAAAAGTTCGAGCGCTCGAACCCCGGCAACTGCACTAACCAGCGCGTCATCGTTGATGAAGGCCAGCGCGTGGAGGTCGGCGATGTCCTCGCTGACGGCCCCGCTACCGACAACGGTGAAGTTGCACTGGGTAAGAACCTGCTGGTTGCTTACATGTCGTGGGAAGGCCTCAACTACGAGGATGCCATCATCCTGAGCCGTCGCGTTGTTGAAGACGATGTTCTGACCTCGATTCACATCGAAGAATATGAAGTCGACGCCCGCGAAACCAAGCTCGGTGAAGAAGAGATCACCCGCGATATTCCGAACGTTTCGGAAGAGTCGCTGGCTGATCTTGACGAACGCGGCATCATTCGTATTGGCGCCGAGGTCACCGCTGGCGACATCCTCGTCGGTAAGGTCACCCCGAAGGGTGAAACCGAGCTGACCTCCGAAGAGCGCCTGCTGCGTGCAATCTTCGGTGAGAAGGCCCGCGAGGTTCGCGATACCTCGCTGCGTGTTCCCCACGGTGAAGAAGGCATCGTCATTGGCGTTCGTGAATTCAACGACGACGAAGATGATCTCAACCCCGGCGTGCGCCAGACCGTTCGCGTCTATGTCGCACAGCGCCGCAAGATCACCATTGGTGACAAGATGGCAGGCCGTCACGGTAACAAGGGTGTCGTTTCCAAGATCCTCCCGGTCGAAGACATGCCCTTCCTCGAGGACGGAACCCCGGTTGATATCATCCTCAACCCGCTGGGTGTCCCCGGCCGTATGAACGTCGGTCAGGTCCTTGAGTTCCACCTCGGTTGGCTTGCCCACCAGGGTTGGGACGTCTCGGCAGCTGTCAAGGCTGGCGAAGAGTGGACCAAGCACCTGCCCAAGGACGGCATTACCGTTGCCCCCGAGACCCCCGTCGCGACCCCGGTCTTCGATGGCCTCGAGGCCGAAGAGCTCGCAGGTCTGCTGCGCAACGTCAACCCCAACCGCGATGGTGACGTTCTCACCAACGCCGAGGGCAAGGCACGTCTCTTCGACGGTCGTTCCGGTGAACCCTTCCCCTACCCGATCGCAGTGGGCTACGCCTACATGCTCAAGCTGCACCACCTGGTTGACGACAAGATTCACGCTCGCTCGACCGGTCCGTACTCGATGATTACGCAGCAGCCCCTGGGTGGTAAGGCCCAATTCGGTGGCCAGCGCTTCGGTGAAATGGAAGTGTGGGCCCTGGAGGCGTACGGCGCTGCCTACGCACTGCAGGAACTGCTCACCATCAAGTCCGATGACACCACCGGACGTGTCAAGGTTTACGAGGCAATTGTTAAGGGCGAGGACATCCCCGAACCCGGCATCCCCGAATCCTTCCGTGTTCTGATCCAGGAAATGCGTTCGCTGTGCCTGAACGTCGAAGCTCTCGACGCAGCCGGCAACGTGATTGACCTGCGTGAAGAAGATGACGACTTCAATGCGCGTGAGGAACTGGGCATCACTCTTGATGCGCGTCCGAACGCCGCGGCGACCATCGATGCGATCTGATAAGGAGCAATGACTTTGCTGGACGCCAAGACGTTCGACAGTTTGAAGATCACCCTGGCCACGGGCGACGATATCGCCTCGTGGAGCCACGGTGAAGTGAAGAAGCCGGAGACCATCAACTACCGTACGCTCAAGCCCGAGCGTGACGGTCTGTTCGGTGAGCAGATCTTCGGCCCCACCCGCGACTGGGAATGCGCGTGTGGTAAGTACAAGCGCGTGCGCTACAAGGGCATCATCTGCGAAAAGTGTGGTGTTGAGGTCACGCGCTCCAAGGTGCGTCGTGAGCGTATGGGTCACATTGACCTTGCCGCCCCCGTCACCCACATCTGGTACTTCAAGGGTGTTCCCTCGCGACTGGGCTACGTGCTGGATCTGGCTCCGAAGGACCTGGAAAAGGTCATCTACTTCGCTGCCTACATGATCACCGAGGTTGACGAAAAGGGCCGTGACGAGGATCTGATGGATCTGCGTTCTGAGCTCGAGGTCGAGAAGACCCACCTCGAAAACCAGCGCGATGCTGCGATCAACGAATTCGCAGAGCGCCTGGAAGCAGAGATTGCTGAACTTGAAGCAAACGATGCATCCGCAACCGAGATCGAGCGCCGCCGCAAGGCCGGCGAACGCGATATGGCCAAGATCCGTCGTCGTTACGAGGGCGATATCGAAGGCCTGGAGACGGTGTGGGAGCGCTTTAAGTCCCTCAAGGTCGGTGACCTCGAAGGTGACGAGCGCCTCTACCGTGCGATGGTTGCCCGCTATGGCACCTACTTCAAGGGTGACATGGGCGCATCCGCCATCCAGAAGCGCCTGCAGACCTTCGATCTGGAAAGCGAAGTTGAACAGCTTCGTGCAATCATCCAGAACGAAAATGGCCCGCGTAAGACACGCGCCATCAAGCGTCTGAAGGTTATCAACGCATTCGTAGCTACCGGCAACAAGCCCGAGTCCATGGTTCTGACGAAGATTCCGGTTATTCCGCCGGATCTGCGCCCCATGGTTCAGCTTGATGGTGGCCGTTTCGCGACCTCTGACCTGAATGATCTGTACCGTCGCGTGATCAACCGCAACACCCGACTCAAGCGCCTGCTCGAGCTGGGCGCGCCTGAGATCATCGTCAACAACGAGAAGCGCATGCTTCAGGAATCTGTTGACGCGCTCTTCGATAATGGACGCCGTGGCCGCCCCGTTGCAGGCCCCGGTAACCGTCCGTTGAAGTCGATCTCTGACATGCTCAAGGGTAAGCAGGGTCGTTTCCGTCAGAACCTTCTGGGTAAGCGCGTCGACTACTCGGGTCGTTCCGTTATCGTCGTCGGCCCGCAGCTGAAGCTTCACCAGTGTGGTCTGCCCAAGCAGATGGCTCTGGAACTCTTCAAGCCCTTCGTCATGAAGCGCCTGGTTGAGAAGAACTTCGCCCAGAATGTGAAGGCTGCAAAGCGCAAGGTTGAACGCCAGCGCCCCGAGGTGTGGGACGTCCTTGACGACGTCATCCGCGAGCACCCCGTGCTGCTGAACCGTGCACCTACGCTGCACCGCCTGGGTATTCAGGCCTTCGAGCCCCAGCTCATTGAAGGTAAGGCTATCCAGCTGCACCCGCTGGCTTGTGGCGCCTTCAACGCAGACTTCGACGGTGACCAGATGGCAGTTCACCTGCCCCTTGGCGCAGAGGCACAGGCCGAGGCCCGTATCCTCATGCTGTCGACCAACAACATTCTGAAGCCTTCTGATGGACGCCCCGTTGCCATGCCTTCGCAGGACATGATCATCGGTCTGTTCCACCTGACTTCGGATCCCGATCCGTCGCTTCCGGTTGCTCGTGATGAGAACGGCGAGGAAATCATCCCCGTCTACTCAACGGTTGCTGAAGCACGCATGGCCTTCGACAACGGTGATCTTCACCTGAACCAGCGCGCACGTATCCGCTTTGCGGGTATTGTTCCGCCGCTGGATTGGGAAGCACCCGAGGGCTGGAGCGAAGGCGACGACATCATTCTGGAAACCTCTCTGGGCCGCGCGATCTTCAACGAGCAGCTCCCTGTCGACTACCCCTTCGTTAACGAAGTCGTCGGCAAGAAGCAGCTGGGCCAGATCGTCAACACCCTGACTGAGCGTTACCCGAATGTTCTGGTTGCTGACTGCCTTGATGCACTCAAGTCCGCTGGTTTCCACTGGTCGACTTGGTCGGGCATCACCATTGCCTTCTCGGACATTCAGGCGTCGCCGAACAAGCGTGCAATCCTTGCCCGTTACGAGGCCAAGGCCGCTGAGATCCAGGATCAGTTCGAAACCGGTATCATCCTCGAGGAAACCCGCTACGAAGAGCTGGTTGACCTGTGGCTGAAGTGCACCGAAGAGGTCGCAGAAGATATGCGCGATCACTTCTCCGCACGTAACACCGTGTACCGAATGGTTTCATCCGGTGCTCGTGGTAACTGGTCGCAGGTTCAGCAGCTGGCTGGTATGCGTGGTCTGGTGTCTGACCCGAAGCAGAAGCTGATCGAGCAGCCCATTAAGGCGAACTACCGCGAGGGCCTGACGGTTCTCGAGTACTTCATCGCTACCCACGGTGCTCGTAAGGGTCTGGCTGATACCGCACTTCGTACCGCTGAGTCTGGTTACCTGACCCGTCGTCTCGTCGACGTCTCGCAGGACGTGATCGTTCGCGAGGCCGACTGTGGCACCCGTCAGGGCGTGCGCATCAAGATCGCGCAGAAGAACTCTGCGGGTGAGTGGGAAGCAGTGGACACCATTGAAACCACTGCCTACGCACGTACTCTGGCCCGCGATGCGGTTGCGGAAGACGGCACCGTCGTCGCCCACGCTGGCGATGACCTCGGTGATGCACAGCTTGCTGAGCTGGTTGCAGCCGGAGTCGAGGAAGTTGTCTGCCGCTCCGTCCTGACCTGTGAGTCTCAGGTTGGTACCTGTGCGACCTGCTACGGTCGTTCACTGGCCACCGGCAAGCAGGTGGATATCGGCGAGGCCGTCGGTATTATCGCTGCCCAGTCGATTGGTGAGCCCGGTACCCAGCTGACGATGCGTACCTTCCACACCGGTGGTGCGGCCTCGGCAGCCGATATTACCCAGGGTCTGCCTCGTGTTCAGGAGCTCTTCGAAGCACGTAGCCCGAAGGTCGAAGCCAAGATGAACGAGGCCGCTGGCCGCGTTCACATTGACGATGAAGATCCCTCGGTACGTCGCATCGTCATCATCCGTGATGACGGTAAGGAAGATTCGGTCGTCGAGGTTTCTCGTCGCCAGAAGCTTCTGGTTGAAGAGGGCCAGCACATTGATGCCGGTACCGCACTGACCGAAGGCCAGCTGGATCCCAAGGAAGTTCTGCGCATCATGGGCCGCAACGTGGCTCAGAAGCAGCTTGTGGACGAGGTCCAGAAGGTGTACCGCGATCAGGGCGTTGGTATCCACTCCAAGCACATCGAGGTTATCGTCCGCCAGATGCTCCGCAAGGTCACCATCCTGGAGCCCGGCGACACCTCCTTCATGCCCGGCGAACTCGTCGACCGTATGGCCTACTTGGCGCAGAACCGCAAGGTTGCTGCTGAAGGTGGCCAGCCTGCATCCGGTCGTCAGATGCTCATGGGCATCACGAAGGCCTCGCTGGCAACCGACTCCTGGTTGTCCGCGGCGTCCTTCCAGGAGACCACGAAGGTTCTGACCGAGGCCGCAATGAACGGCAAGTCGGATCAGCTTCTTGGCCTCAAGGAGAACGTCATTCTCGGTAAGCTCATCCCGGCCGGTACCGGCCTGGCCCGTTACAACAACGTCACGGTTGAGCCCACGCCCGAGGCAATGGCGAACTCGAACTACTCCGAGCTCGATTTCCAAGATGGCCAGGTGTCCGCGGACTTCCTGGATGCCCTTGGAGCGATCGACTTCGGTATGACCTTCAAGGAGTAACCGCCTCAGCGGTTTCCTGAAGTTCCCCGGCCTCTTCCGCATAAGCGCGATGAGGCCGGGGTTCTTTTTGTCTAGAAGGGGAGTAGCGGGTGGAATCGTGTCCATTCCCACAAGAATGCTGCTTCCGCTGCCTTTGACTCTGCGGCGTGAGACTGAGTATTCTTGAACGCGGTACCCGTGACTGTACGGGTTTCCTATGTCCACATTATGTGTGGACAGTTCCCGAGCGGTTCTTCTCCGTGATCTCATCGCGGCGACTATGAGCCAAATGTGGAACGTGCGGGCTCCCTCCGTCGGAGCTCCGGGTGTCATTCTCTGACGCGGCTAGGCCTCGTTATCATGGCACACCGGCCCCTGGCGGATCGCTGTGCGCGCTGGGGGATCTAAACAGTCGCGGAAGACTGAGACATGGGTTTAAGGAAATCCTTAAACCGTAGACGGAATTGAACTGGAGAACCAGTGCCTACCATTCAGCAGCTCGTCCGCAAGGGCCGCAGCTCCAAGCGCGCGAAGGTGAAGACCCCCGCGCTTAAGGGCTCGCCCCAGCGTCGCGGCGTGTGCACCCGTGTGTACACCACAACCCCTAAGAAGCCGAACTCGGCTCTGCGTAAGGTCGCTCGTGTGCGCCTTTCGTCTGGCATCGAGGTCACCGCGTACATTCCCGGTGAAGGCCACAACCTGCAGGAACACTCGATCGTCCTCGTTCGTGGCGGTCGTGTGAAGGACCTCCCCGGCGTGCGTTACCGCATCGTCCGTGGCGCTCTCGACACCCAGGGTGTCCGTGGTCGCCAGCAGGCCCGTTCCCGTTACGGCGCAAAGAAGGAGAAGAAGTAATGCCTCGTAAAGGCCCCGCTCCCAAGCGCCCCCTGGTCGACGACCCGGTATACGGCTCAAAGATCGTGACCCAGCTCGTGAACCGCGTGCTCCTCGACGGTAAGAAGACCGTTGCAGAGCGCATTGTTTACGGCGCACTCGAAATGGTTCGTGAGCGCACCGAGCAGGAACCCGTTTCCGTGCTCAAGCGCGCACTGGACAACATTCGCCCGGCCCTCGAAGTTCGCTCCCGCCGTGTTGGTGGCGCGACCTACCAGGTCCCGGTTGAGGTTCGCCCCGCACGTGCGACCACCCTCGCACTGCGTTGGCTCGTGGACTTCTCGCGTCAGCGTCGTGAGAAGACCATGACCGAGCGTCTCGCCAACGAGATTCTCGATGCCTCCAACGGTCTTGGCGCCGCTGTCAAGCGTCGTGAAGACATGCACAAGATGGCTGAGTCGAACCGCGCGTTCGCTCACTACCGCTGGTGATCACCCCTCCCGCTTCGCGATGACCCCATCCGGAGCGGGCAGGATGTTTTAACACCCTCACTTCAAACGAAGGACTGATGTAGTGGCACACGAGGTGCTTACTGACCTCAATAAGGTTCGCAACATCGGCATCATGGCTCACATCGATGCCGGCAAGACCACCGTGACCGAACGTATTCTGTTCTACACGGGCATCAACTACAAGATTGGCGAGACGCACGATGGCGCCTCGACCACCGACTGGATGGAGCAGGAAAAGGAGCGTGGTATTACCATCACCTCCGCAGCCGTGACCTCCTTCTGGAACGGTAACCAAATCAACATCATCGACACCCCCGGTCACGTTGACTTCACGGTTGAGGTTGAGCGCTCGCTGCGCGTCCTCGACGGTGCAGTTGCCGTGTTCGACGGTAAGGAAGGTGTCGAGCCCCAGTCTGAGACCGTTTGGCGTCAGGCTGACAAGTACGACGTCCCCCGTATCTGCTTCGTCAACAAGATGGACAAGATGGGTGCGGACTTCTACTTCACCGTTCAGACCATCATCGACCGCCTGGGCGCTCGCCCGCTGGTTGTTCAGCTCCCCATCGGTGCTGAGAGCGACTTCATCGGTGTCGTTGACCTGCTCGAAATGAAGGCATACGTATGGCCCGGCGACTCTAAGGGCGACGTGACCATGGGGGCAGAGTACGAGACTCGGGAGATCCCTGCTGACCTGCAGGCTAAGGCTGAAGAGTACCGCGCAGAGCTGATCGAGGCTGTTGCCGAGTCCAGCGAGGAACTTATGGAGAAGTACCTCGAAGGTGAAGAACTCACGATTGATGAGCTCAAGGCTGGTATTCGCCAGCTGACCATCAACGGCGAGGCATTCCCCGTGCTCTGCGGTTCCGCATTCAAGAACCGTGGTGTTCAGCCCATGCTGGATGCTGTGATCGACTACCTGCCTTCCCCGCTGGATGTTCCCGACGTTGAGGGATCCAACCCCGCCGATGAGGAAGAGAAACTGTCTCGTAAGGCTTCCGTTGATGAGCCTTTCGCGGCCCTGGCTTTCAAGGTTGCAGCTCACCCGTTCTATGGTCAGCTCACCTATACCCGCGTGTACTCTGGGCACGCGTCTCAGGGTCAGCAGGTTCTTAACTCGACTAAGGGTAAGAAGGAACGTCTCGGTAAGCTCTTCCAGAAGCACTCCAACAAGGAGAACCCGGTTGAGGAACTCACCGCGGGTCACA
>JBHRQN010000005.1:0-59084 GCA_042645485.1 Pauljensenia sp. | reverse complement strand
ACGCCGAAGAAACGCTGACGGGAGACCAACCAGTCGTTGTTGAGGCCGCGTACCCAGTTCTCGTAGCGCACGCGCATGAAATCAGGGTGGAACTCCAGCTCCTTACCGCGCTCAATGAGTTCCTCGTTCAGGTCCTTGCCAGTTGCAGGATTGACCCACGGCTTGCCACCGTTACGGATGTACCACTGACGCGAAGTGACGATCTCCAAGGGCTTGTCACCCTTTTCAAAGAAGTTCGTCTGGCGCATCGTCTTCTGAGGTTCACCGCGCATTTCGCCGCTTGCCTCGAGGCGCGCCACCAAAGCCTCGCGAGCAGAGAAGGTCGTCTTCCCTGCGAGCTCAGCGAAGGCCTCGCGACCCTCATCGGTGGTAATCCACTCGGGGGTTTCGGTCTGCAGGCGGCCATCCTTGCGCAAAACGGTGCGCAGCGGAAGGTTCAGGTCACGCCACCAATCGATATCGGTCGTGTCACCGAAAGTACAGCACATGGCAATACCGGCGCCCTTGTCCATTTCCGCCTCGGGGTGGGGAAGAACAGGGACCTCAACACCGAAAACAGGGGAGGCAACCGTGGTGCCAAACAGCGGCTTGTAGCGCTCGTCGTCTGGGTGAGCGATCAAGGCCACGCACGCGGGAAGGAGTTCGGGACGAGTCGTTTCAATGCAGACATCAACACCGTTCTCAACTGGCGCACCGGCTGCAGCAGCCTCAGCAGCGCGCGCGGGGTCGGTGATGTGGAAGGCGAGGCGGTGGTAGAAGCCCGGGTATTCGCGGCTCTCAAGCTCGGCCTGAGCAACCGCGGTCTGGAAGGTGACGTCCCACAGACCAGGAGCCTCAGCCTGGTAGGCCTCGCCGCGCTCGAGATTACGCAGGAATGCTGCCTGGGCGACCTTGCGGGCACGAGTACCGATGGTCTGGTAGTTCTGAGTCCAGTCAACCGACAGGCCCAGGTGGCGCCACAGATCCTCGAAGTGCTTCTCATCTTCAACGGTCAGGCGCTCGCACAGTTCCACAAAATTACGACGTGAGATCGGCACCTGATCGCGAGCCTTGATGGACTTGCCTTCGCCGCCAACATGAGGGGGCTCGAAGTTCGGATCATAGGGGAGGGTCGCATCGACGCGAACCCCGAAGTAGTTCTGCACGCGGCGCTCGGTAGGCAGGCCGTTATCGTCCCAGCCCATGGGGTAGAAGACCGATTTACCCAGCATTCGCTGGAAACGCGCAACGACGTCGGTGTGCGTGTACGAGAACACGTGGCCGACGTGAAGTGAACCCGAAACCGTGGGCGGGGGAGTGTCGATCGAGTAGACCTCTTGGCGGGGGCGGCTTCGATCGAAACGGTAAGTTCCCTGATCTTCCCAACGCTGGTTCCACTGGGCTTCGAGGCCTTCAGTGGCGACCTTGTCCGGCACCTGGGGTGCGGGCAGCGAGGTTGGTTCGGCCTGGCGCTGAGCGCTCATACGTATTCTCCATCCGAGTCGTGGACTTATTACCGTCCAAGCCTACGTTTCATCGGCCCCCCGGTCTAGCGAGAACGCGCCGATGAGTCGCTCACAGCGGGGACTATGCGGGAGCCGGCAGCGTGAAAAGCGTGACGTGTAATAAGACGTGTTCGTTACATCCGCTCATCGAGCGGTCTGCGCGAGCGAAGAAGGAGAGTCTGAGTAGTCTGGATGAAGGATCGCTCACACTTGAAAAGGAGAGTCATGGCTGCAGTGCAAACACGTGATATCGGAGAAGAAACCCTCGATCTTCTTCGACGGCTGATCGCCTTGCAATCGGTCAATGACCTCACCCCCGATTCTGGCAATGAAGAGGCTGCTGCAAACCTATTTGAAAGCTTCTTCGATGGGCTACCCGTCGAAGTTGAACGCATCGAGCCTCACCCGGGGCGTACAACTTTGGTTGTCACTTTGCGCGGCAGCGATCCTTCAGCGCAGCCCCTGACTTTCCTTGGACACACCGATGTCGTCCCCGTTGATGAGAAACACTGGACCCATCCGCCTTTTGCAGGTGAGATCAGTGAGGGAAGTATCTGGGGCCGAGGAAGCGTCGATATGCTTCACTTGACCGCTGCGATGGCAGTCGTCACCCGACGCCTTGCCGAAGAAGTTTCCCGAGGCGGAGTTCGCCCCGCGGGAACCCTGACCTTTGTTGCCGCTGCGGACGAAGAGGCACGAGGTGGACTTGGGGTTCCGTGGATTGGCGAACACCGCGAGGATGCTTTCCCCTGGGAAGCCCAGCTCTCTGAGATGGGAGGCGCTCATATTCGCGGCGCTCGCGGCGGAGACAGTGTTGTTGTCATTGTCGGCGAGAAGGGGGCTGCTCAGCGTCGCCTTCACGTGCGCGGAGATGCTGGACACGGTTCGATTCCTTTGGGACGCGTAAGCGCAGTCGAAATGCTCGCTCAAGTTTCGCGAGCCCTGTCGCAGGCGCAGTGGCCACAGGCAAGTGACGAGATTTGGGCTGGATTTGTCCGCGCATTTGAATTTGATTCAGAACTTGAAGAATCTTTGATTAGCGGTACCTATCGCGGAGACTATTGTGAATTCGGTGACCTTGCGGCGTATGCTCACGCAATCTCGCATATGACCGTCGCACAAACGGTTGTCCGCGCTGGTGGTCCTATTAACGTTCTCCCTTCCTCTGGGGAGCTGGAACTGGATATCCGTACCCTTCCCGGGCAAAGCGATGATGATGTTGATCGTGCGATCACCGAGGCCTTGGGGGAGCTTGCCGACCACGTGACCATCGAGCGCCTGCTGAGCGAGCAGGCCACGGCCTCGTCCATCGACACAAAACTGTACCGGGCAATCGAGGAGACTTTGACGCAGGCGAACCCCGGGGCGAAGGTTGTTCCAATCCTCTTCCCGGGTGGTTCTGACCTTCGGGTTGGACGCCACAAAGGGGGAGTGGGCTATGGCTTTGGCTCCTGTTCTTCTGGAGCAACTTTGGGGCAGGTCTACTCCCAGCTTCACGCTCACGACGAACACATCGCAGTGGAAGATGTTGTTTCAACGGTGTGCGCTCTTGATCACCTTACTCGGGTCTTCATTTACCCCGAAAAGGCCTGAATCCAAGCGTTGACTAAGTGTTCGTCTGTTGGTCGTTCCTGGGCAGTGAGCGTTACAAACGCCCACGAAGTGGCACGAGTCGCGAACCCAGGCCTTTGGGCCATATCTTTATTTATGGCGCGAGTTTCCGTGCTTTATCCAAAGACCATTCGACGTCACTATGAACTAATTGAAGGAGATCAGGATGCCAGCTTCACGCATCACCACAAAAGCAGCCGCACTAGCTACAGCAGCTGTCCTCATGTGCGCTTCGCTGGCAGCATGTGCACCGAAAAATGCCGGATCGGCACAATCGGGAGCAAAGAGCGATACTGTGACGGTTGGTCTTCCTGGTTCTCTGTCTACCTTGGACACCGCTCACGAGACTGGCATTATCAACTACTACGTTGCCCAAGTGACCTCCGAAGGCCTTCTTGCCGTCGATAAGGAAGGCAAGCTGGTTCCGGCAATTGCGACGGACTACCGCACCGATGATGCGAAGACCTGGGTTTTCCAGATCCGTAAGGACGCAAAGTTCCAAGATGGTAACCCCGTGACCATTCAGGACGTCCTCTTCTCAATTGATATTGCGAAGGACCCCGATAAGTCCCCTTCATCGGCTGTTTACTGGGCCAAGGGCGTCGAAGTAACTCAGACTGGCGACTGGGAGATCACCATTACGCTTCCTAGTCCTGCCGAAAACTTTGGATGGACCGTGACGGCAAACGGTGGCCTGTGGATCACCGAAAAGTCGTTCTACGAGGCCGCGCAGTCCTATGGTTCCTCCAAGGATCTCATCATGGGTACCGGCCCTTACAAGGCGACCTCTTTCCAGCCTGATTCGAAGGCTGTTTTTGAAAAGAGCGGCACCTGGTGGGGCGGCGATACTCCCGCACAGAAGATCGAGTTCGATTTCTTCTCAGATGAGAATGCTCGACTCTTGGCTCAGCGCAGCGGCCAGATCGATATCGCCACGCAGCTTCCCACCGATCAGGTTTCTCAGTTTGAATCCATCGATGGGGTCAAGGTTCTCACCGAATCTGACCGTTCCTACGTGGGCCTGACCTTTGATCAAGGCGTGGCACCTTTCGACGACATTCATGTTCGTAAGGCTGTCGCCCATGCCGTGGACCGCAAGGCAATCGTTGATTCCATCCTTAAGGGACGCGGAGAGGTTGCGACTGCAATCGAACCCAATGACCAGCTGGGCAGCGAGATCGGCATCGATAAGGCGCGCGAGCTTCAGGCACATCTCCCCATCGATTCCTTCAGCATGGACCAAGCACGTGCAGAGCTTGCACAGTCTAAGGTTCCCAACGGTTTTGATACGGAACTGACCTACCCCGCATCGATCCCCGAGATGGGCTCTGCGGCGCTGGCAATCGCTGATAACCTCAAGCAGATCGGCATCAACGTCACGGTAACTTCCAAGCCCATCGAAGAATGGATCTCTAAGGTGGGAACTGGTGAGTACGGTCTCTACTACATGAGCTACACCTCAACGACCGGTGATCCCGCAGAGGTTGCAGGCTGGTTGCTCGGACCCGATAACCCCGCACGCTACAAGAACGAACAGGTTCAGGGTCTCATTGCCTCGTCCACCGCTGAGACGGATCCGAACAAGCGTGTTGAGCAAATCGTTGCAGCAGAAAAAATCGCTCAGGAAAACACGATCTACTCGCCGATCTGGTGGGGCAAGACCTCGACCGCATTCTCGAAGACCGTTACACCGAATAACTACACGTCCTACTTCTTCATGACCCCCTGGGCCGCGTCCCTGAACGTCACGAAGTGATGGCACGTTTCTTCGCACGACGCCTCGCGGGGTTCGCGGCGGTGTTGCTGGCCTTATCCTTCATCATCTTCTCTCTGCTGGACTTGGTTCCTGGAGACCCGGTGAAGATTCTGGTCGGTACTCGCCGCCTCACCCCCGAGGTGCGTGCTGCTATTACAGCCCAATACGGGCTGGATGAGCCGCTACTTTTGCGCTATTGGCATTGGTTGCTTCGAGCGCTCACGGGGGATTTTGGCAGCTCCGTGCGCTCTGCAACTCCCGTTACTGATGTCCTCGCCGCACGCGTCGGATTAACCACGATGCTGACTCTGATGGCATTTATTTTGGCCATCTGCGTCGGTGTGCCACTGGGAATTTGGGCTGCTCGACGTGCCGGGAGCTGGGTGGACCGCTCCATTATCGGCTGGAGTGTGGTTGGTATTTCTGCACCGGGTTTCGCCTTGGGCCTTGTGCTGCTTTATGTTTTCGGACTCATGCTGGGCTGGTTTCCGATTTTCGGAGCAGGTGAGGATTTCCTGGATTCCTTGTGGCATCTTGCTCTACCGGCGATTGCACTAGCCACGGGCATCGGCGCAATGATTATTCGAATTACTCGCGCCGCAGTCGTGGCGGAACTCAGCCAGGATTATGTGACCTTCGCGCGCTCGAGGGGTCTTCCTTCGCGGCGTATCACTCGCATGTACCTGCGTGCGGCTTCCTTACCGATCATTACCTCCGCGGGTCTGATCTTGGGGACTCTTTTTGGCTCAACGGTTTTGGTTGAAGAAGCCTTCTCTCTTCCCGGGCTGGGTCAGCTTTTGGCCGATTCGATTACGTATAAGGATGTGCCTGTCGTCCAGGCGATTGCGCTCTTGGTAGCAGTGATCATCATCGCGGTGACATTTATTGTCGACCTTGCAGCTTTCATTGTTGATCCGCGTCAAAAGCTTGAAGAGGGAGGTGTCGCATGAGCGATCGCGCACCGTCTCAGGGCGCCGAGGCCAACGCCGAAGTTCCCGCTGGACGTTTCCGTTCCTCAGCACGAGGCCTTGCCCGCGCAATGCGATCAGTCCCGGGCTCCGTCGTTCTTTCCTTCATTATTTTGATCGCAGTCGCAGTGTGCGTCTTTTTCTCTCCGCTGATCGCTCCCAATGCTCTGGGGCAAGATGTTTCTTTGGGAGTAAGTCCAGCGGGCACTCCCGGTCATATTTTTGGAACCGATAAAGTCGGGCGTGACATTCTCGCATTGACGATTGCGGGTGCGCGCTCTGCAGTCATCGGTCCGCTGGTGATTGCTGGCGGTTCGATGATCTTGGGACTGATTTTTGGAATGACTGCCGGCTGGTGGGGCGGTTGGTGGGATGCCCTTGTATCTCGTTCTTGCGAAATCCTGCTTTCAATGCCGGTTACTTTGCTGGCGATCGTCGTTGCAGGCGTAATTGGTGGTTCCTATTGGGTTACGGTCGGCGTGCTGATCATTTTGTTTGCGCCTTCCGATATCCGGATGATCCGCGCCGCCACTCTTCAACAAAAGCCACAGCCCTATATTGAATCTGCTCAGGTTCTGGGCTTGTCTTCGCCTCGTATCCTTGGAGTTCATATTCTGCCGAATATCACTCCTATCGTGTGGGCAAACCTCTTTGTCAATGTTGCCTTTGCGCTCGTGTCACTCTCTGGATTGTCCTACCTAGGATTTGGTGTCGGCGCGCAAGATGCGGACTGGGGACGTCAGCTTGCCGATGGACGTTTTATCCTCAACCAGAATCCTGCGGCCTGTGTTGTCGCCGGCCTTGCCATCATCATTACGGCAACTGCGATCAATATCGCAGGCGATTGGTGGAGTGAAAGGCAGGAGGTGCGCTCGTGAGTGAGAATCAGGGCCTTATCGCCTCGCATATCAGCGTCACGCGAGATGACGGGCGCATCCTTGTTGATGATGTCTCGATTCATGCAGAAGCCGGACGCACACTAGTTATCGTAGGTGAGTCAGGTGCTGGAAAATCCATGCTTGCACGAACTATTTGTGCGCTCACTCCCCATACTTTGAGTGCCCAAGGGCAAGTCACCTTGGGTGGACGCGAGTTTGACATCGTTCGCCAGGCACGTGCCTTTAAAGCACTTCGGGGCAAAGGGATTGTCTGGCTTCCGCAAGATCCTTTCACCTCGCTGTCTCCTACCCAGCGCTGCAGTACGCAGATTATTGCCGACACGCGGTTGCCCAAGCGTACGCGAGATGAGCGTGTTCGTGAGCGTCTTCGCGAAGTTGGACTTCCTGAACGTGTTGCTCAGGCTTACCCCCAAGAGCTCTCGGGAGGTATGCGCCAGCGCGTTGCGATCGCTGCAGCCCTAGATTCTTCACCCGGAGTTTTCATTGCGGATGAGCCGACAACTGCTTTGGATGTGACGACTCAAAAGGAAATTCTTGATCTTCTGAGTGAACTGCGTGAAAGCCGATCGATGGCCCTCATCTTGATCACCCACGATCTTGCTTTGGCACGCGAATACGGCGATGAAGTGGTTGTGATGCGCCATGGGAAGGTTGTCGAATCGGGAAGTGTCGAGAAAGTCTTTACTCACCCCGAAAACGACTACACTCGTCAGCTTGCAGCCGCCGAGCCTCGACTAGATGGCCCAAATCCCCGTTCTTTCACGGGAGAATCCCAAGCGGACACCTCTTCGGATACTGCCTCGGAAAAGAATCATGGCACCCCCGCTTTGGTTGATGCACGGGACTTGGTCAAAGTTTTCCGCGGACGCAGCCGCAGGGATCGGCACGTGGCGGTCGATGGGGTTTCGCTCTCTATCACACGCCAAGAATCCGTTGGAATTGTTGGCGAGTCTGGATCTGGGAAGACCACCCTTGCACGTCTGATTATCGGTTTGGAAAAGCCAGATTCGGGAAGTATCGAAATCAATGGCACACCACGGGAGAAATTACGCGGTGCCTCTGAAGGTGGACGCCCCCCAATGGGGATCGTTTTCCAAAACCCGTATTCTGCCCTCAACCCGGCGCGCACTATTGGCGCTACACTTGCCGAGGCTTTGCGCGTAGGTGGTCGTTCTGCTGGTGAGGTGTCGAGCCTCTTGGAATCTGTTGGCCTTCCAGCCTCCTACGCAAAGCGCTATCCCGCACGTCTTTCTGGTGGGGAACGGCAGCGTGTTGCCATCGCCCGTGCTTTGGCGACGCGACCGCAGCTCTTGATTTGCGACGAGGCCGTCTCTGCTTTGGATGTGTCTGTACAGGCTTCTGTTTTGGAGCTTTTGCTCCAGCTTCAACGCCAGCAGGGCTTCGCATTGCTTTTTATCACTCACGACCTTGCCGTGGCACGCCAGATGTGTGATCGCCTTGTTGTGATGAAGGACGGGCACATCGTTGAAGAAGGAGCAACCGAAGATATCCTCCATTCGCCGACCCAGGAATATACGCGGGTCTTGCTTGCCGCAGTACCTGGCCAAGAGAGTGACAATGACTGAAAAGATTTCACACATCTCAATTGAATCTGGTGAGAATAGCTACGAGCGTCTGCTCGCTTTAGGCGTTCCTGAAGAGCGTGCGAAAGATTGGGCACGCCTTGGCCCCAAGATGCGTGCGACCTTGTGGACCAATGGGCCGGTTGGAGTATGGGAAGTCCACCGTGAACTCTCTGCGCATCTGCGCGTTGCAGGATGGACTCTTCTCAATAACGATCAGGCGGTATGCGAAGCCGAACAAACCCGTCGCGTGCGCGAGGTCGTATTGGGACTCTGTGATGAGATGTGCTCGCGTCGCTTCCCACTGATGAAAGCTGACTCATGGGCGGATGAGGGGATTTTTGTAGATGTCCTGCGCTCGATTGGTTTTGAACAGGTCATGATCAACGGGAACCCCCATCCCATTGAGAATGACCGAGATTACTCCCATAGTGGCTGGCTTCTGTGGAACCCCGATTTTGCACGAGAAAGTGCGAATTTGGTGGTCCCTCCCTACGAACACCAGAAGACGGAATTTACCTGCGGTCCAGCAAGTGCTCTTATGACACTTGGCGAAATCGAAGGAGATCCGCACACCGATTTTGTCAATGAACTGAATCTATGGCGTCAGGCAACCTACTCGGGGGGAGTGGGCCACTTTGGCCTGGCCTCGGCACTGGCGGACCACGGCGCACAGGTTGAAGTTCTTGCAACGACTTCTGAACCCATCGTGGGGATTTCAAAAACCACGATGCTGGGCAAGCGGGCGCGGGTCGCTCTTCATAGCGAACATATGACTCGTGCACGCGAATTGGGAGTTTCTTCCCAGGTGAGGGAACTATCGCTAGAAGACATCACTTCAGCATTGGACGAGGGCAAGCATGTCATTGCTCTTGTTGACCTTGCCCCGCTTAATGGTGAAGATACCCCGCACTGGCTGCTGATTTGGGGGCGTGTCGGAGACTTCTTCTTGATTCACGACCCTTGGTACGACGAGGAGTTTGGGGAGACATGGGTGGAAACCTATGTCCAGCCCCTCCATACACGCGACCTATGGGCGGCGGCGCAGTGGGCTGATGACACCCATGAGCGCGCGCTCCTTACAGTCCGTACTTCTCGCTGAAGTTCTTCTCGAAGGTCTCCAAAGAGATTCCACGGGTCTCCGGGACGATAAAGAGATAGAAAAACAGGGAAACCACGTTGATCAATCCGAAGATCGCGTAGGTCCATGTCGCACCCAGGTGAGTAATCATGATGGGGAAGACCCAGGTGACCGCTGCGTTCATCAGCCATCCGCAGCCGACCGCAAAACCCTGAGCAACGCCTCGAATCCTCGATGGGAAAATCTCTGATACCAGAACCCAGTTGACTGTTCCTGACTGTTTGGCGAAGACGAAAAGCGAAACGAGGACGACAACCAGCCACGGAAGGTAGGTGGGAATCGAAGCCGAAATGCTGCCATCAGCCTGTACGTAGGGGGATATTCCCACACCGAAGATGATCGCCAGGCTGAAGAGCGAAAGAGTCACGCCTGTTTCTTGGTAAATACCGACGTGACGACGCGCGAGCTTTGACACCAAATAGAGGCCGAAACCTGCACCCGCACACGCGACCGCGCCCGTAATGACATTTAAGGTAATCGAATCAGCAGCTGAGAAACCTGCCGCAGCGAGGATCTTGGGGAGGTAGTACATTGCGGTGTTAATACCGGTCAGCTGATCGAAGCAGGCGAGGCCGACACCGATCAACAGCAGGCGCCGGGTCCAGGCGACCGATGCTGTGCGTCGAAGTGACCAGTGTCCCTGTGCGTCTTCTCTTTGCTGAAGCTCCGCGATTTGTGCGATCTCCTCGCTGAGGTTATCGAGCTTGGGATCGCGAATTCGCTTAAGCGCCCCAATGGCCTCGTAATAGCGATCTTTCGAGGCGTACCAGCGCCCTGACTCTGGCATGAGACGCATACCCAGCCACAGGCAGACTGCTGGAATCGTTGCAAGAACAAGCATCCAGCGCCAGGCCATCCCATCACCGGCAGTAATGACCGCGCTGCTCACGTTTTGAACCTGATCCCAGGAATACCACTGTCCGGCAGTGAGAGTCCCCGAAGGGTCTTCACTGACGTAGACCTGGGGGCCTCCGTGCGCGCTAGAGAGGATTGCGTTCATCGAGTAGGCCAGCAATTGTCCGGCGACGATCATGAACTGGTCAAGAGCGATCAGAGACCCACGCACGCGCGTTGGCGCAGATTCGGCTAGGTACACGGGGACTGTCGCGGAGGCGCCACCAACAGCGATACCCAAGATGAAGCGGAAAAGATAGAGTACTGCGATATTCGGTGCAAAGGTACAGCCCAAAGTTCCCAGAACAAAAATGCCCGCAAGGAGCAAGATATTGTGGCGTCTTCCGTAGTGATCAGAGAGGCGCCCGCCAGCGATTGCACCGATTGCCGCGCCTAGGGCAAGGCAGGCCCCGACCAGACCCTCTTGGAATTCATTAATTCCGAGGCCGCCGGCAATGCGCGGCATATACATGTAGGGCAGGGCCCCAGCGATAACGCCCGTGTCATAGCCGAAAAGAAGAGAACCAAAGGTTGCGACCCCCGCAAGGAAGGCAATCGAACGCTTGGGACCGGATGCCGGAGTCTCATCGACGAGTTTCCCCAAATCCTTTTGATTTGGCCGTGTAGCGGACGAAGTTGAAGTCATGGGGTCTATTGTGCAACTTGGATCGGGTGCGCATGCAAGTTTTCAGCAAAATGTGCAAACGTTCATTGACAATGAACGGGTGACCATGCCGACGGAAGATAAATCCTGCATATAACGCGGCGGATAAGAAACCTTACCGGACTAGAGACGGCGCGAGGCCGGGGAAGCGCGTACGCCCACCCCGGCCTCGAGAACAGGGATCGTGATCGCTTAGAGGACCATCGCAGCTACCCATCCGCCAATCAAGAGCGGAACGTTGTAGTGGATAAAGGTCGGGATCACCGTGTCCCGCATGTGGTCGTGCTGACCATCGACGTTGAGTCCAGCTGTCGGGCCGAGCGTCGAATCCGAGGCCGGTGAACCGGCGTCACCCAGCGCTCCAGCGGTGCCGATGATCGCCACCGTCGCCATGGGGGAGAAGCCCAGCGTGAGACACAGAGGGACGTAGATCGCAGAGATGATCGGCAGGGTCGAGAAGGACGAACCGATACCCATGGTGATCACGAGGCCGACGAGGAGCATGATGATTGCCGCAAGGACCTTTGAACCATTGAAGAGCGCTGCGGTTCCATCAACCAAAGGCTTAATTTGACCGGATTCGTTGAGGACTGAGGCGTATCCCTGTGCGGTGATCATGATCAAGCCGATGAGGCTCATCATCTTCATACCGCCACTGAAGACATCGTCGGCCTGCTGCCAGGGGACAACACGCATGAAGAGCATCATGCAAAGACCCACCAAGGAACCAACGAGCAGCGGATCGGCCTCAGAATCCATTCGAGTGAGAACGGTCTGAATGACAAAGCACACGACAAGGGCAGCCACCGCGGCCCAGACCTTCTTCATGTCAATCGGCTTGTCTTCAGAAGAAGCGAAGGACGAGTCGCGTTGCTCGTAGGTGCGCGGCTTGCGGTAGGTGAAGAGAAGCGCGATTGCACAACCGATTGCCATTGAAGCCGCGGGAATCGCCATTGCTGCCATGGGGTTGACAGAAGACACGTCCATGCCAGCGTCGTTGATGTTCTTGTAGAGAATGTCGTGCAAGAAGATTCGCCCGAAGCCGATGGGGAAGAACATGTAGGCGGTGACGATACCGAAGGTAATTGCACAGGCAATCATGCGGCGGTCCATCTTGAGTTCGTTCATCACACCAATGAGCGGTGGAACAAGGAGCGGAATGAAGGCGATGTGAATGGGGATTATGTTCTGGCTCATCACGCCCATGACGAGAACGCCTCCGACGATTCCCCATTTCGCGCCGCGAGCAACTCGCGCGGAGCTCGCCGCATCCGCGTTGCGCATGCGGTTCACAATTGTGCGTGCGAGCAGGGCTGGCAGACCTGAGTGAGCGACTGCCATAGCAAAAGCGCCGAGCAGGGCGTAGGAAAGGGCAATTTTCGCGCCTCCTGCGAGGCCGGTTTGGAAAGCGACCATCGTTCCCGAGATACCCATTCCAGCGACAAGTCCGGCGACGATAGAGGCGACAAAGAGAGAGATGACGACGTGCACTCGGGCAAGGCTCAGAGCCAGCATGACGATCACCGAGAGGACGACTGCATTCAACAAAAGCATGACTATTCCAAGAAATTGTGTGTAAAAAACTGATGTGGATAAGGAGCAAAAGCTTCAGTCGGGTGCGAAGTTATAAACGGGATGTGCGAGCTTAAGTGAAGGCTGCGACAAATCTTCGCGGGTGTGGGAGATTATCCTGACGGCGTCTCGTGACGACGTCAGCCAAGATGATGGTCGCGCTCGACAGCGGCATCGACCGCAGCGACGATCGCGGAGGAAAGACCTGCCTCTTGAGCGGCAAGGAGCCCCGCGATAGTGGTTCCACCCGGAGAAGAAACTCGATCAATAAAGTTTGCGGGTACTTGCCCATTGTCGAGGCCGCCAAGCAGCAATTGTGCGCTTCCTGCAAAGGCTTGGGCGACGATGCGCGTCGAATCAGCCTTGGTGAGGCCGTGGTTGACGCCGGCCTCGGCCATCGCATCGATCATGCGGAAGATCCATGCCGGGGAGGAGGAAGCGATCGCTGTAAAAACAGGGAAGTACTTCTCATCCAACACGATCGTTTGGCCGACCGAATCCAGAAGCTTACGAGCTGCGGCGAGCTGTTCGTCCGTTGTCCCTACCGGGCAAAGCGCGCTCATTGACTGGCCGATTTGCGCATTGACATTGGGCATGACGCGGACCAAGGGAATTGCCGCACCAAAATCCGAAATGATCTGATCTGTCGTACGGCCCGCAGCGATAGAAACGACGCAGAGTTCCTTGGCAAGTAGAGCAGTCTCGCGGATCTCGCGAATAACTTCAGACTGGACGTTTGGTTTCACTGCAAGAACCAAGAGGTCGCTCTGCTCGGCGACCTGACGGTTTGATGCGAGTGCAACGCCTCCCAGCTCATCAGCCAAGTCTTCTGCGGCTTGGCGGTGTCGATCAGCGAGCATCAGATCCGAGCCGCTGAAGCCAGCGGCCACGGCACCGCGTGCAATAGCTGAGGCCATTGCACCTGTTCCGATGAAGCCGATACGCATGACAGTCCTTGAGCGAGAAGGTGTAGATCTTGACGTTATTTTAAACACATTTTACGCGTTGATGGCAACAAAGTCTCATTCTTTGTAACGCAAAATTATCCACAAAATATGTGAATCAAGGATTCATCCACAGAAGTGCTCGAGGGGCATGAACTGGAGTGGGGAGACGTACACACTGAAGGCATGGATTCACACGTGCAATCTCATCTGAGCCGTAGAAGACACTTGGAACGCATAGTCTTTGCCTCTCAGTCTGCCAAGGCCGATCAGGATGAGGATAGGAGCGTCGAGCAAGAAGATCCTCAAGGCGATGATGAAAATCAGGGGCGAGGCCTGCGCTGGAGCTGGCGATGGCGTACCGCTCGAGTATTTATTGCGATCTGCCTGTTTGTTGCCCTAATTGCAGGGGCTGTCCATACCTGGAATAGTCGCGTAGAAGAAGACAACCTGTCGGCTTCTGACGGCGAATCTGCGAGTGCACATGCCGATCGCACAGGATCTATCTCCTCCTCGACCTCAGGAATTCACCAGTCTGGTGCGGAGGAAAGTGCTCTTAGCGGTCAGGTGATGGTTCATATGACAGGACAAGTGCGCACTCCTGGAGTTGTCCGTGTCAAACATGGTTCTCGCGTTTCGGAGGCTGTCGATCAAGCTGGAGGTTTTACCGAAGACGCGGATCGTGACAGCGTTAACCTTGCCAGGTTGGTCGTTGATGGTGAACAGATCAAGGTTCCCTCTCTGAACTCCTCAAAGGCACAGGATGAAGTTCCATCCGGGCAAGCTGTCACCTGCATCGACGTCACTCAAGCAGATGCTCAAACACTACAGGGACTTGATGGGGTTGGACCGGCGTTGGCCGCGCGTATCGTCACCTATAGAAAGTCTCATCCGATCACACGTGTGGATGATTTAGTTTCAGTTCCAGGAATTGGACCTTCGATACTGGAGAAAATTCGAATTGGTGCCTGCTCGTGAGGGCTTCATCTATTGATATCCGCTTGGTACCCTTAGCGATTTCATCCTGGCTATGCACCTGGGGTGCACTGAACAGGGCTCCGTTTCTTCTATGCGCCGGAATATGCATTGCTTTTCTCTTCCCTGTACTCCTAACCCCACGAGGATTCCAGGGGTTAGGAAGAGAACGGGTCAGTGAATGTGCTCCTGTATTCATCGTCACGATATGCCTGTGCTGTACGTGCATTGTGATCTCTTCAAGTCGCGCAACGAGCTGGGAAGACGAAGCAAGGCAGTTATGTTCGCAAGGAAAGGAACTTCGCGATGCTTCCTTTGTTCTGCTTGGCGAAGTACGTGAAGGAAAGAACGCAACGGACAAGAGGAAACAATCGAGCTACTACGTTCGTGCTCGTTTCCTTGGATACAAAGAACACCTGGGTTTTCTCCTTGTATCCACGAGCGAATCTCTGAGAACACTTCGACGCGGAGATCGAGTTCTTGCTAGTGGGACATGCGATCTTCATTGGGCTCACGGCATTCCAAACGTCGGCGCACTTCGAATCAAATCGTGGGAGCGTCTTCCTCCAAACGATCGCTGGACGCGTATTTCTCAAAGCGTCAGGAGGAACCTCGAGAAGATCGTTGTGACACTGCCGGAGCATGCACGTGCGCTGATACCAGGAATGGCGCTGGGAGATGACCACCAAGCCGGTACTCAAATGCATGATGATATGAAGACCGTGTCATTTGCGCACCTCACAGCAGTGTCAGGTACTCATATGTCGATTTTGATGATGACAGTTGGTCTTCTTGCAACAAAGAAACGCCGCATAGCAATCATTACCCAAATCTCAGTTCTGTTGCTTTTTGCTGGACTTGTTGGCCCCGCTTCTTCGGTACTGCGTTCTTTTGCCGTTAGCGTTATTGGTTTTATTGGAATGTGGAGTAATAGAGAAGGCGGAATTTACTCATCGTTGAGCACTGTCATCATCCTTGCCTGCCTGATATCGCCCTACGATGCCTGTGCCTTGGGCTTTACACTCTCAGTACTTGCAACCTGGGGAGTAAGCGTTCCTACACGTTGGATTGAGACCGGGGTATCCCAAGTGGGTCCGATTCCGCAATGCATCCGGCCAGGAATTGAATGGAGTGCCAAACTCATCAGTGTCCCATTGGGAGCCCAACTAGCTACGCTTCCGATCATGCTGTCGATGAACTCGTGGGTCAGTCCATGGGCAATACCCGCTCAGCTACTGATCGCACCATTGGTAACTCCTGTGACCGTAGGGTGTTTTATCTCGGCACTTGCAGCTCAAATATGGCCCGCTCTTGGCTATGTATGCGCGTGGTTGACATCTTGGGGAACAGGGTGGATATCAGCGGTTGCCTCCAGATTGTCTGCACTTCCAGGTGCGCGGATCGCGGTGGGAGAGTGGTCTGGTCTTATCACTGCGGTGATCCTTCTCCTACTGATCTGGGTGGTGAGGGTAAAAATTCGGCGCTTCTCCTCGTAGAGGCAAAGAGAACATGCCACACTTAGAGGGCATTGCTTCAGAAAAGATGGTGACGATTAACAAAGGAGAGCTATGGCAGCCAAAACACAAGCGGCACCGGTATCTCCGACACTTGCCCCACTCGTCCTCATCAAAGGAAGCGAAAGCTTACTGGCAGATCGGGCATTAAGCGAGTTACGTCGCCAGGCACACGAGGTTGATCCTGCCCTTGAACGAACAGATCTATCAGCTGGCACCTATCAAGCGGGACAACTCGATGTTTTAACCTCGCCTTCGCTTTTTGGCGAAAGCCGAATGATCATCATTCCCGACCTTGAGAATATGACGGATGCCTTAGCGGCTGACCTTCAGGCATATGTATCCGCCCCTGCGGCCGATGTTTGGATTTTCGTGCGCCATCCGGGCGGCAACGCCCGCGGGAAGAAGCTGCTCGACGCGATTACCAAAGCGGGCTTTCCCGTGATTCCGGCAGAGCCTTTAAAGAATGATCGTGACAAACTCGACTTTGTCCGCTCCGATGTGCGACAGGCCCATCGCAGCATAGAAACTGAGGCAGCTCAGGCTTTAGTGGATGCCCTAGGTAATGATCTGAGTGCGCTCGCGGCCGCGGTGGCACAGCTCCTCAGCGATGTTGAAGGGAAAATTACGCTTGATGCCGTGCGGAAGTACTACTCCGGACGTGTTGAAGCAACAAGTTTTGAAGTCGCGGATGCAATTATCGATGGACGCGCCGCACGGGCTCTGACTTTGGTTCGCCACGCCTACGCGACCGGAAACGCACCCGCGCAGCTCGTTGCCGCAATTGCAATGAAATTTCGTGCAATGGCTAAAGTCTCAGCTTCTTCGGGAAGAAAGAACCTAGGGATGTCGCCCTGGCAAGCAGAACGAGCTCGACGCGAACTTCGCGCATGGCCCGACCCCGCTTTGGCCTCGGCAATCACTGCAATTGCGCAAGCTGATGAAGACACAAAAGGCGCGTCGAAGGACCCGCAGGGTGCAGTTGAGAAACTGGTCATGACCCTGTGTCGGCTTCACCGCGGCTAAAGCACTGACTTGAGTGCAAAAATTCGGGGAACTTTAGTCTTCAGGGTCTTCGTGGCGCAGCCTGGGGACGCTCGTGTTTTCTGGACGAATCCCCACCAGCCCACTGTAGAAATCGCGGATTTTATCCATGTCATTACGGCGATTGCCGGTAAGTCGCATCGGCTCACCCCACCCATAGCGACGCTTCGCACCATCGATGAAACCGGGAACAATCGGAAGATCGGCTTCCATTGCAATTCGGTAGAAACCAGATTTCCAATAGGGGCGAACGGAACGGGTTCCCTTCGGGGTAATGACCAGAACGAAATGCTCCTTGGATTCGGCAAGGGAAATGATGTGGTCAACAAGATGCCCCGGATGTTCGCGGTCAACGGGAATCCCACCAATCGCCTTCACGAAACTTCCAATAACAGGGACATCGGTGAGATTCTTCTTGATCAGGAAAGACACTGGACGCTCGACGGCCCACATCGCCATCACCATGTAGAAGCCATCCCAATTTGACGTGTGAGGCGCACCGATGACCAAACAGCGATCGGGAAGAGGGAACTCAGGAGCGAAAGTCCATCTTGATAGATGCATGACTGTGTGAGCCAGTGCTTTACGCAATCCCATGTGCGTCCTTTCCTTGTTCTGCCGCAGTTAGTGTACGTGGGATTGACGGAGTTGGGCCTCTCCATGTGAGTGATCCCCCTGAAATTGTCCCTGATTGCACCCTGATAATGGCCTTCTTCGAGTTGAGTTGAGGGCAGCAAGATCTAAGATCAAAAAAGAGAATTGAAGTTTGTCTGCCAGAAGGAGTTTCATGAGCGCCGAAACCGAAGCAAAGGCTGACGAGGCTCCTCAGACGCGTCCGGCATCTGCTTTTTCGCGTGTCTGGAGGCGAAGCTTCCCGGTTTTCCTCAACTGGTTTCGGACTGCTCCATGCTCGATCATCCTGACGCTGATCATTATGCTTGTCGGGATTAGTGCCCACTTTAGCCACGGTCACTGGAATCAATCTCTTGCTGCGCAGGGCGGTGCAATCCGGCCGCTCACCATTGTGACGACGGTTGTGTGGAGTCCTTCGATTGGCATGATGATCAATGCCGCTCTCATGATGGCGATTATCGGCGGCCTTCTTGAACGTTTCCTCGGCTCGCGAATTTGGCTTCTTTCTGCGGTCATCTCCCTTCCCGTATCTTTAGCGGGGATGTGGGCTTTCGTCGCTCTAGTAAAGGGAATCTCTCAAAGCGGTCTGTACCCGCTGGTCAGTGGTCCGTTGACAGGAGCGAGCCTGATCCTCACTGCCTTGCTTGGAACCGCGAGAGCAAAGATGGATCGCCTATGGGCGTGGCGTACTCGAATCGGCGCCCTTGTCGTCTTGGGCGCTCTCTTGGCATTTTCTTCGACTGCGGGTGCACTGGCACGTCTAATCGCTTTCCTATGCGGGTGGATCATCGGTGGTTTCACGATTGGCTGGTCGAACCGAGGACGTTCGATGCTGGGAATTGGAGATCCGGTCCGTCGAGTGATCCCCTTGGTGATCACTGCCGCTACCTTGGGAGCGGTGAGCTCGATCTGGAATTTCAGCAGCCATGGTTTCCTAGCTTTTGATCGCGCTGCTTTTTCTCCCGAGCTTGCCATCCAGCAGTATATGTGGGCGCTGTGCCAGCAAAGCAGTGATCCCATGAGCTGTGTCAAAGAGATTTACGGCAATTCTTTGATGCTTTATGCGCCGTTAATCTTGGCCTCGATTCCTTTCGTGGTTCAGTTGGTTTTGGCTTTTGGACTTTTCCGAGGCCGTCGTGGCGCTTGGGTGGGCACGCTACTTCTTCAGAGCGTGCTCGCGATTATTGGCGTCGCGCAGATCATGGTTTTCGCGCTTTCGGTGAATGAAGCACAGGGATTCGACGGCGATGACTTATTTATCGCGCCAATTCACATGAGTAAGCTTCTGATCAGCGTTGCTTTCCCCCTGGCGACGCTTCTGCTGACCGCATGGAATTCCTCTGCGTTCCAGGTACGCATTGCGGGGCGCTACTGGCTACGCAGTGCATGTGTGATTGCTGTTTCTGCTGTGATTGGCACGCTCGTTGCGCTTGCCATTGGGGTTTTAATTCCCGACCAGTTTGTTCCCGAAGCGGATTTACTAAGTCTTTTTCAAGCCTACGTTGTCTCATACGCTCCTGCTGGTGCACAGTGGCTCATTGATACTCCGGTCTATGCGACAACCTTCCTTGCCTCGATTTCGACAGTCTGGATTACCACGCTGGTGTGGATTGTCATTGCTGTTTGCCTTCTTAAGGTTTTCCTTGCACCGGTTGAGCTGCAGCATCATGCTCGTGACGAGTTAATTGGTCTTCTTCGCCAGCAGGGCGCAGGCTCTTTGGGGTGGATGCTCGCATGGCCGGGAAACTCGACGTGGATTAGTCCCGACCAGAGCGCGGCAGTGTCCTACCGTCAAGAATCTGGCGTGGCGCTGACACTGACGCAATGTGTCGCAGCGAATGAGGATATTCCAGCAGCAATTTCACAGTTTGCTCGCTTTGCAAGCGATGCAGCACTGACCCCGGCGCTCTATTCGGTCCACGAAGAGTGGGCGCGAGAAGCGCATCGTTTAGGCTGGTCTACCGTCAAGGTTGCTGAGGAAGCAATTATTGATCTGGGTGATCTTGCCTTCAAGGGTAAGAAGTTCCAAGATGTGCGCACTGCTTTCAATCATGCAAAGTGCGAGGGAATCCGAGCCGAGTGGGCGTCATATCCAAGTCTGTCCTCTCAACTGAAGCAACAGGTTGATGCGATCTGCCAGGCATGGGCCGATGAGAAGGCCCTTCCTGAAATGGGCTTTACCCTGGGCGGTCTGCGCGAAATTAATGACTCGGATACGCGCCTTCTACTGGCTCTTGATGAAGAAGAGCGCATCCATGCGGTGACCTCGTGGATGCCCGTCCACTCAGGTGGCAAAGTGATCGGACTGACCCTAGACGTGATGCGTCGAGATGACTCAGGTTTCCGTCTGGCGATTGACTTTCTTATTGGCCAAGCTGCTCTTCTTGCGCAAGATGAGGGACTTCAGTTCATTTCCTTGTCCGGTGCACCTTTAGCAGAATCGGGCCAATGCGAGGAAAGTGCAGAACTGGCGGATTCACACTTTACTTTTGCCCCCGTTCTTGATGTGATGGGGAGCGTCATGGAACCCGTTTATGGTTTCCGCTCATTGCTGGCCTATAAGAAGAAATTCCAGGTTCGTTTCGTTCCCCTCTATCTTGCAATTCCCGACATCGCGAATGCGCCTGCAGTTGGTCTGGCAATTGCTCATGCTTATTTGCCAAACATGAGTGCAGCCAGTGCCGTGGGGGTCGCAGCAAAGTTGGTGTCACGTGATTAGTTTCCTCAAGTTATTTCCGCTTCTGCGCGTATGGATTCTGCCGATCGCTGCAGCCTTGATCCTTGCCTCCGCTGCCTGGGTGTGGTTTTTTGTCATGAAGCCGCTTTCCCTGAAGGTGCGCTTTGTGAGTGCTTTTTGCGGTGCCATCGTTCTTGTCGCTGTCCATCACCTTGTCGAAAGGGTCTGGCATCCGGTTGCTGAGGGATTGGGGCGCGTGACATGGTTGTGGGCGGCTCCAGCCCTTATTGCTGCGATGATGATTGTCGTTGCCCTCTTCCGCCGCCGTCACTGGATTCGTCGTTTTCTGGCCGGGGCGATCGCGTGGATGCTTATGGCGATCGGAGCTGCACTGGGGATTAACTATCATTTCGAGGCCTATCCCACCATGGCGGAAGTCGTTGGTGGGGGAGTACAGACAATTTCTTGGGATGAACTAAAAAACCCTGATGATGCTGCCGCGCTGGCGCGCAGTGCAGAGGGAGCGTTTGTCCGTGTGAACATTCCCGCCTCGGATTCATCTTTCACCCCTCGGCAAGCCATTGTTTATCTTCCACCTTCATATTTCAAAGATCCCAGTGCGCAGCTACCGGTCATTGTGCTGATGTCTGGCCAGCCCGGTACGCCTCAAGATTGGCTTGTTTTGGGCAAACTTCCCCAGACGATGGATCAATTTGCATCGCGGCATGATGGTCGTGCCCCCATCGTTGCTGTCGTGGATGTTTACGGCAGTCAAACAGCGAATCCTCTGTGCTCTGATACCTCGCACGGGAAAGTTGCGACCTATGTACAAAAGGACGTCCCAACCTGGTTGCACACTAATTTCCCCGTCTCTTCTGATCCGGGACAGTGGGCAGTTGCGGGTCTTTCTTCGGGAGGCACCTGCGCGCTCCAAGTGGTGACCCGTGCTCCCGAGTTGTACCGCAGCTTCCTTGATATGTCAGGCGAAGCGCATCCGCAACTTGGTAATGAAGAGCGAACGATTTCGGATGGATTTGACGGCTCCCGAGCGCTTTACGAAGCGAATGATCCCGTACATCTGATGAGCCATAATCGCTATGAGGGAAGCGCGGGTATCATCTCGTGGGGCGACTCTGATACCGCCTTTAAAGAAGGGCTCATCGAGGTTGATCACGCTGCGGAGAAATCGGGGATGAGCATTGAGACGCGAACCTACCCGGGTGGGCACTCCTGGAAGGTGTGGAGTGCGGCCTTTGAAGACGGATTGCCGTGGCTCGCACAGCGTTTCGGGCTGTAGGAATCACGGCAATCGAGAGAGAATTTCGTCTACTTGAGGATGCTCGCGGCTTGCATCAGTGAAGATCTCACCTATGCGAGTTCTTCAACCTTGATAGTCAAGGACAACCAGTGAGATTGCCCTGGGCGAAGGAGTAGCGCATTGCGACGAACATTGCCTACTTCGACGCAGACGAAGTGTTTCCAGTCCTCGTGGTGCATGTCCGCTGCTTTGGATTCGGCAGGATTCCAAACGATTGTCGATGCAGAGTGGTCTTTTTCAAGAATAATCCGTCGTTTGAAACCAGGATCTTCAATGATTGCTCCATTGCTTGTATCGAAGATCGAATCGACACGCCCCTTAGTGAAAGTCAGCGGCCCTTCGTGAGTGCCTTGAGCGTCGTGGACAGTATCCAGTTCGTTTGCTCCTTCGAGGCCGTGAATGCAAATTTCACGCACATCGGAAACATTGAAATAGGAATGCAAGGCTTCATCAACGTAGAAGGCTTCGTCATCGGTGTTCTTCATCGAAAGCGCTAGGTGAAGTTCCTCCCCGAAAGTGACCTCAAGTTTCGAGGTGAAACGATGGGGGAATTTCGCCATTTCAGCGTTTGTGGATGGTTTGTAAACGAATTCAAGAACTGCATGGGAATCGCTACGTTCCATCAGTTCCCACGTTGCATTTCTGAGGAATCCGTGGTTTTGTGCTTCGGATCCGGGTGCAGCCAAGGAAGCTGTCGCAACACCAAACCACGGTGCACAAATCGGAATCCCTCCCCGTGCGGGCGTCGATGCCCAGGGCAGAGAACGTTCGGAGAGCCAGAGTACAGGCTCGGTGCCAGAAGGTTGCCACGTAAGGACCTGGGCACCTGAATCTGAAAAGCTCGCATCACAGCAGTCATTGCTGGCGCGATAGACACGTCGGTTTGTCATTGGACAAGGATAGCGCGAGTAACGCCTCACACATAGCCCTCCGAACAAGGGAATTCCTCAAAAACGGCGATAAGCTAGCTGTGATACGCGTCGAGAATGTATAGGGAGCTTTATGACCATCCGCGAAGATCTACGAAATGTCGCGATTGTTGCACACGTTGACCACGGCAAGACGACCTTGGTTGATGCGATGTTGTGGCAGTCGGGTGCTTTCAATGAGCGCGATACGGTTGAGAAGACCGGCGAGCGCGTGATGGATTCGGGCGATCTTGAGCGCGAAAAGGGCATTACGATTCTCGCCAAGAACACTGCAGTCCACTATCGCGGTCCCGCCGCTCAAAAGCTTGGGCTCGAAGGTGGCGTGGTCATTAACGTTATTGACACCCCCGGACACGCAGACTTCGGTGGCGAAGTTGAACGAGGCCTATCCATGGTTGACGGCGTCGTTCTGCTTGTCGATTCCTCTGAAGGACCTCTCCCGCAGACTCGTTTCGTCCTTCGCAAGGCCCTTCAAGCCCAGCTTCCCGTCGTGATCGTTGTCAATAAGGTTGACCGTCCCGATGCGCGTATTGATGAGGTCGTCTCGGAAACCCAGGACCTGCTTCTCGCATTGGCTGAGGACCTCATGAGCGAAGGCGTGGATGCTGATGTTGACTCGCTGCTGGATGTCCCCGTTGTCTACGCCTCGGCAAAGGCAGGAAAATCCTCGTTGACCAACCCCGGCGACGGCAATATCCCCACCGAGGATCTCGAGCCTCTCTTCGAGACGATCCTTCAGCGTATTCCCGGCCCCGAATATGAGGAAGGCGCACCCCTGCAGGCGCACGTGACGAACCTCGACGCCTCGCCCTTCCTTGGCCGCCTCGCCTTGCTGCGTATCCACAACGGCACTCTGCGTAAGGGTGAAACCGTTGGTCTGGCTCGCCACGACGGAACGATTAAGCCTGTTCGTATTACCGAGCTTCTGCGCACCGAAGGCCTGGAGCGTCTTCCTGCTGAAACCGCTGAGCCCGGCGATATCGTAGCGGTAGCCGGCATCGAAGACATCACCATTGGTGAGTCTCTCGTTGACCTCGATGATCCGCGCCCCCTGCCCTTGATCACCGTTGATGATCCCGCGATCTCGATGACGATCGGTATTAACACTTCTCCCATGGCTGGACGAGTCAAGGGCGCAAAGGTGACCGCACGCCAGGTGAAGGATCGCTTGGATCGCGAACTGATCGGTAACGTTTCCATTCGAGTCCTGCCCACCGAGCGTCCCGATGCATGGGAAGTTCAGGGACGTGGCGAACTCGCTCTGGCAATTCTTGTTGAGCAGATGCGCCGTGAAGGCTTCGAGCTCACCGTTGGTAAGCCGCAGGTTGTCACCAAGACCATCGATGGCGTGCGCAGTGAGCCCATGGAACGTATGACCATTGATATCCCCGAGGAATACCTCGGCTCGGTCACCCAGCTGATGGCTCAGCGCAAGGGACGTATGGAGACCATGGCCAACCACGGTTCGGGCTGGATTCGCTTGGAATTTGTCGTTCCCGCTCGAGGCCTGATTGGTTTCCGTACGCGTTTCCTCACCGAGACCCGCGGTACCGGTATCGCCTCGTCTATTGCCGAGGGCTACGCTCCGTGGCAGGGCGCAATTGAGCAGCGCTTGACCGGCTCGCTTGTTGCGGACCGTGCAGGCCAGGCCACCCCCTACGCGATGACGAACCTTCAAGAGCGCGGCTCCTTCATTGTTGAGCCGGGTTCGGAGGTCTATGAAGGCCAGGTTGTTGGTGAGAATCCTCGCGGCGAGGATATGGATGTCAATATCTGCCGCGAGAAGAAGCAGACCAACACGCGTAGTGCGACCGCTGATGTCTACGAGTCCTTGACGCCTTCTCGCAAACTCACCTTGGAAGAGTCCCTGGAGTTTGCGGCAAACGATGAGTGCGTTGAAGTGACTCCCGAGGCCGTGCGCGTGCGCAAGGTCGTCTTGGACGCCCAGGAGCGCTTCAAGATTGCCGCTCGCGAGCGTCGTCAGAACAAGGACTGAGTCCGGCCTCGGCCCCGATAGGCTGTTGAAGCTAACTGAAGTTCAAGTTAGATCTGCGGCGGGGGAGGGACGCGCTTCCCGGTGACCATGGTTCGCGCATCGACGCGAACCTGGCCGCGTCGAGTCTCGATGACTACGTGGGTTGGGGCAGCTTCGATGAGCGTTCCCAGTGCATCGTGAAGACCATCGTCTAGACGATAGCGGACGACCACGCGGGAGCCCACTCCCAATTGCATCCACGGAAGATTGGGAATTGCGTGCGTTTCGTGTCGCGTAAAAGCTTCGGCTTGGACATGCTCCGCAGGACTGATCTTTTCCCTATTTTCGGGGGAAGGAGGCTGCTCGTTCGCGTGGGTCTTCATGTTGGCGATAATAGAATGAAGTGGTTGTCCAACCCAGTCCAAGGAGGAATTAATGACTTACGTCATTGCCCAGCCCTGTGTTGATGTTAAGGACCGGGCCTGCGTTGATGAGTGCCCCGTCGACTGCATTTACGAGGGCGAACGTACCCTGTACATCCACCCCGATGAGTGCGTGGACTGCGGTGCGTGCGAACCGGTCTGCCCGACCGAAGCAATCTTCTACGAGGATGACCTCCCCGGTGAATGGTCCGATTACCTGCAGGCCAACGCCGACTTTTTCGTCGATTTGGGCAGCCCCGGTGGTGCTCAGAAGACCGGTCCTCAGCCCTTCGATGTTCCGTGGATCAGTGAGCTTCCTCCGCAGAACGAAGATTGGGATAAGTAAGGAAACGCATGAGCGTCCTTCCGCGCCCACTCGATCTGCCCTCATTCCCTTGGGATCAGCTCACCCCTTACCGTAAACGGGCAGCTGAGCATCCCGGTGGCGTGTGTGATCTGTCGATTGGAACTCCGGTTGATCCCACTCCCGCGCTCATTCAGGATGCGCTTCAAGAGCATGCGGATGCGCCGGGATATCCGATCGTGATTGGCACTCCTGAGCTTCGTCACGCGATTCTTGCGTGGGGAAAGCGGCGGAACATGGTGGACGTTGGATTGCAAGGCGTTGTGCCGTCTATCGGCTCCAAGGAAGCTGTTGCATGGCTTCCCTTCCTTCTTGGAGTGCGCCCCGGAGATACGGTTTTATTCCCGCAAGCCTCATATCCGACCTACGACATCAGCGCGCGTTTAGCGGGTGCGACTCCACTTCCGGTTGACCCGACTGACCCCTCGTCGTGGCCCGATGCTCAACTTGTATGGCTGAACTCGCCGGGTAACCCAGATGGCCATGTCCTCACGCTTGATCAGCTGCGTGCGGTCGTGCAGTGGGCCCGTAGCCATGACGCTGTCGTGATTTCTGATGAGTGCTACTCGGCTTTGGCGTGGGAGGAGCCTTTCGTTAGCGAGGGTGTGCCCTCACTGCTCGATGAACGAGTCTGCGATGGCGATCCTCGTTCGCTGATCGTGCTGTATTCGCTGTCTAAGCAGTCGAATCTGGCTGGTTATCGTGCGGCGTTGATGTACGGGGATCCCGAGCTTCTTGCTCCTGTTATTGAAGTGCGTAAGCACTCGGGGATGATGGTTCCTGCTCCAGTGCAAGCTGCAATGCGGGTCGCGCTGGAGGACACCGAACACGTTGAGGTGCAGCGTCAGGTATATGCACGCCGACGTGAAATCTTGATCGATGCCATTGCTCGTACTGGTCTTGAACGAGACAAGGATTCGGCTGCAGGTCTTTACCTGTGGGTGAGGAATCCCCGTGGCGACTTTGATTCCTGGCAGCTCGTTGATGCTTTCGCCCAGCGGGGGATTGTCGTTGCTCCCGGTGATTTTTATGGCGAGGCCGGGGCGGGCTTTGTGCGCGTAGCCTTGACCGCCACCGATGAGCGCGTTGCCGAGGCCGCGAGCCGCTTGATCGCCCAGCCGATCCGAGCGTGACGTTTGACCGGCTTAGTGAGCGTCAGGGCCTTTTCGATCCCAAAGACTGACCCACTGCAATCCCATATCGGCCATCATGGTGCGGATTAAGGGAAGTGAGATTCCAATGACGTTGTGGTGGTCGCCTTCAATGGCTTCAACGAAGGCTCCACCCAATCCGTCGATGGTGAAAGAACCCGCGACTTCTAAGGGCTCGCCGCTTGCTACATAGGCGTGGGCTTCTTCATCATTGATCGAGCCAAAGTGAATATCGGTTGAGGAAGGACGTGTGTCTTCGCGCAGAACCTTCCATCCGTCCTTATCCCAGCGCATGTGCGCGAGGTAGTGGCCACTCCACAAGGTTGTGTGTGCCTTGGAAAGTGCCTTTACTCGGGCAAGGGCAACTTGGGGATCGTGAGGCTTACCCAGCAACTCCCCACCGGCCTCGAGCATGGAATCACAGGCAACTAGTACGCACTCACCTTCGGGGAGCGCGGCCTCGTCCAGCGATAGCTTTCCCGCGCATATTGCCGAGGCCACGGCCCTTCCTTTAGCGGTCGCAAGGGCGCACACTTTCTCAGCGGGGGAGGCGCTGGGGATTCGATCCAAGATTGAATCCTCGTCCACTTGGGAAACTTTGACGATAGGAGTTATCCCGGCTTCCTGGAGGATGCGCCGGCGGGCAGGAGATTGTGAGGCTAATACAAGGTGCATACTATGAATTTTCCCGTGCAGGCTCAGCTTTTCTTCACTACACTAATGTGTGTTAGGCCACATGCGTGGAGAAAGCTGTGAAGGAAGAAGCAGGATTGAGTCACGATTTTTCGACTGCACACACCAATAGCTCTTCCCTCCTTGGTGGTCCGGCTACCCTCACTGTTGATGATCTTGCTCAGATGGCGCAGACCAGCAGCGAGGATGTTCGCGAATTCTGGGTCGCAATGGGTTTCCCGTCCCCGCGTGCCGAAGAAAAGGTCTTTACGGAAAACGATGCTCGGCTTTTCGTTGAATGGTCGAAATTTATTGCTTCGGGAGCTATCGATCAGGCGACCGCGCGCTCGCTTCTCCGCGCGAATTCTCACTTAGCTGACCGTTTGGGCTTGTGGCAGGTTGAAGCGCTGGTTGAAGACACGATGCGACGCTACGGATTAGATGACACCGCGGCACGAATGTATGTCCTCGACCATATTCGTGAGCGTGTTGACATGTTCGATGAGCTCCTTCGACATTCGTGGCGACGTCAATTGGATGCGCTGCTCAAACGGATGGATCATGAGATCGCCACGCGTGGACATGAGGGATTGCAGCCGCGATTCCCGCTGAATCGATCCCTGGGCTTTGTTGATATGGTTTCGTATACCTCATCGTCGACGATTCTGGGTGGGCGTCTGGTTGATCTCATTGGTCGTTTTGAGCAGCTTTCTCGCGATGCTGTGACTGACGCAGGTGGCCGAGTGGTGAAGATGATCGGTGATGCGGTCATGTATATTGCCGATGATCTTGAAACGGGCCTTCGAGTAGCGGTTTCACTTATTGAACAACTGGGCGCTGACGATCAGATGCTTCCTGTTCGTGCCTCCTTTGTGCGTGGTGATGTCTTTTCGCGTTCAGGTGATGTGTTTGGCCCGACGGTTAACTTGGCCTCGCGCCTGGTAGATATCGCCCCAGTGGGCAAAATTTTGATGGATCCCACCACAGCTGCTGCGATTGCTGCGGGTAAAGCGGGGATGGAGTACGACGTAGAGGAGTTCCCAAGTGCAACTTTGCGCGGTTTTGGAACGATTTCCCCCTATCTTCTGACCTATCGTCTCTAAAAGACTGCCCGCTTTTTTACCTGATCTTGTGATTTCATCCCATTTAAGTCAAGAAATGTACAAGAGATCCCTGAAATCCGGTATGCTGTTTCCGTGACTACAGTGCTTCTCGTTGAAGATGATCCGGCTATCGCTGGCCCGCTTACCCGCGCCCTCGCACGCGAAACCTATGATGTGCGTGCGCATGACCACGGCCGGAGCGCACTCGAAGATCTTGATGGTGTTGACCTGGTTGTTCTTGACCTAGGTCTTCCCGATATGGACGGTCTGGATGTTGCAAGGGAAATTCGTTCCTCTGGTTCCTCCGTGCCGATTCTCATCCTTACTGCACGTGCCGACGAAGTTGACATGGTTGTCGGCCTTGATGCTGGTGCAGATGATTACGTCACCAAGCCTTTCCGCTTGGCAGAGCTCCTTGCCCGCGTCCGCGCACTGCTGCGCCGTGGCGGTGGCGAGGTTGCAGACGGCGATCTTGTTGTTCAGGACGTCCGTATCGATGTAGCCGCACACCGTGCTTATGTTGCAGGAAAAGAGCTCTCGCTGACAGCAAAGGAGTTTGAACTCCTGCGCGTTCTGGTTCGCGAGGCTGGAAACGTCGTTCCGCGCGACACCCTGATGCGTGAAGTTTGGGGAAATGGCCTGAGCGGTTCGACAAAGACACTGGACATGCATGTGTCCTGGCTTCGCCGCAAGCTTGGTGATGATGCAACATCTCCGCGCTATATCACCACTGTTCGCGGAATGGGTTTCCGCTTCGAAAAGCCAACTGCCTAAATCTCTGAAGGTCTGTCATGCGTAGACGTGCTGCGCGAATGATTTTGACCGCGGTTGCGGTTGTCGCACTGATTTTCGGTATCCCAGCGGCTGTGGCATCTTCGTTGATTGTTTGGAATACGCAAACGGCTTCGTTGGATACCCGCGCGCAGACAGTTCAAACCAATCTTGATCGACGTCTACGCACCTCAACCCTCTCTGAAGGCTACGCGCGGATGTGGGCGCAGACCCTTGTGGCCAACGGGGAACCTGCCTACGTCGAAATTATGATTCCCCAGAACCCACAGCCCATTACTCTGGGGGAGCCGCTTCGTGGAATCACTATCACTCGAAGTGCCTCATCACCCGATGGCGTCAAAGTGACGGTCATGATTTCAGCGCGTAACGCGATTCGAAGCATCGTTCGTGTTTCAGGGATTTTCCTTTTAGGGATCCTTGTCTCTTTGGTTGTTGGCTGGGCCCTTGCAGCGCGTTTTTCGCGGCGTCTTTCGGCACCTCTGATCTATCTTTCGGCTCAAGCGGAACAAATTGGTTCCGGACAGGTCCGAGCGCGTGTCAAGCCTTCAGGGATCGAAGAAATCGATCTTGTTCAAGAAGAACTTCAGCGTACGGGCGAGAAGATGGCACGCCGTTTGGCCGCTGAAAGGCAGCTGGCCGCCGATGCCTCGCATCAGCTTCGCACTCCTTTGACAGCGCTATCTATGCGCCTGGAAGAAATTGAAATGATTTCGACCGAAGAAGAAGTGCAGGAAGAGGCGCGTTCATGCCTAGAACAGGTTGAGCGACTGACAACGGTAGTCGCCGAGCTGCTGGATACAAATAAACGACAGACATCTGCAACTGAAGCCATCGATGTTCTGGAAGTCTTCAACACCCAGCGCGAAGAATGGGAAGAAGCCTTCGAAAAAGCCGATCGCGTCTTACGCTTCACGGATGAGGCAGATATGCCGATTCTTGCGGATGAGGCCAAGATTGCGCAGGTGCTTGCGACTCTGATCGAGAATTCCTTGCGCTACGGTGCTGGTACGACCTGGGTACACGCGCGCAATAGCGCGAATAGCCGAGGCGTCATCATCGAGGTCTCCGATGAAGGCGAAGGCGTCGATGCCGAATTGGCCCCCTATATTTTCGAAAATGGGGTGTCGGGTCACGGCTCCAGCGGAATTGGCCTGGCATTGGCGAAGGACCTCATTGAAACGATGGGTGGCCGCATCGAGCTTTCTCAAGCGGTGCCGCCAGTTTTCACTCTCTCTTTGGCGGCGATTCCCGCTAGCTATGACCCGGGCCGCGTGATGCCAGAGGGCGCGCTGGTCTCTATGGGGCGGCGCTCACGACGCTTTTAATTGCCGTACACTGAATTCTATGAGCATTCTTGTTACGGGAGGCGCCGGCTACATCGGCGCGCACGTTGTCCGTCTTCTGCTGGAACGTGGCGAAAAGGTTGTTGTTGTTGACAATCTGACCACCGGCGCAGCCAATCGAATCGGTGATGCGACACTCATCGAAGTGGATGTTGCACGCGATGAGGCTCTGCCCATCTTGACCCAGGCAATGATTGACGAAGACGTCACTGGCGTTATTCATTTTGCTGCTCAGAAGCAGGTCGGCGAATCTGTTGAACGTCCTGCGTGGTACTACCGTCAAAATATCGGTGGTTTGGCGAATGTCCTGCTGGCAATGGAAGAAGCCGGCGTGAAGAACATGATTTTCTCTTCCTCAGCTGCCGTCTATGGGATGCCTCCGGTTCCCGTGATCCCCGAGGATATTGAGAAGAAACCCATCAATCCCTACGGCGAGACCAAGCTGATCGGCGAATGGATGATGGCCGATGCTGAACGCGCATGGGGCCTCAACTGGATCGGACTGCGCTACTTCAACGTTGCCGGCGCTGGATGGAATGATCTCGCCGATCCCGCATGCCTCAATTTGGTTCCTATGGTCCTTGACCGTTTGGCTCGCGGGGAGCACCCGAAGATCTTCGGAACGGATTACCCGACCGATGACGGAACCTGCATCCGCGACTACATTCACGTCAAAGACCTAGCCGATGCTCACATTTTTGCTCTGGACGCCCTGACTCGCGGGGTTCCTGCGCATCGTCAATTCAATGTGGGTACCGGTCTGGGCACCTCGGTCCGCGAGATCATCGACGGTCTACGCGCAGTTTCCGGCTGGGATTTCCCGGTTGACGAACTTGATCGTCGCGCAGGTGACCCGCCCATGCTCATTGGCGATCCTCAGTCAATTGCTGTGGATTTAGGCTGGAAGGCTAACTACGGTGTCACCGAGATTCTGCAGTCTGCATGGGATGCCTGGCAGGCCGGGCCTCGCGCAATTGAGGTCCCCTCTCAGTCCTGACCTATGACAGACGCCGAAGCGAACGCCTTGCCTGCTCGACCGTGGAATTCTTCGACTGTATCTATCAGTGATTTAGATTCTCTTGAGCAGGCGATGGCCTGGCGTCGTCTTGGCCCGCAGGCAGCACTGCACAGTTTCGTCATGATGCTGCGTATGGCCCTGCTGAGTGCGGATTATGTCTATATCGACCGCAATCAGCTTCTCGATGGGGTCTGTTTCCTCGCTCTTGGCCCCGATGGGCTTGCCGAGGCCTTGGGCTTGCCCTCGTACCAGGATCTTCCTTTACTCGTGGGGTGTCAGCCTCCCGCGGGCACTCCCGCGGGCTTTGCCCGCCCTGCGAGCGCCGAAGAACGTGCTGAATGGGCGGATCTTCAACGCCGTCAGGTTGAGCGTGAAGGCTTTGTTTCTGCCGCACGCGCGGTCTTTGAATGTGATATGCCTACAGCTCATTCGGTGACTGAAGGACATGCCCGGCTTGCCCTGCTGCTCAAAGGGCTGAGCGAGACGGAAACCGAAGAGGGCCAGCCATTCCCGGCCTACTGCTCGGTACCGCGTTCTCGACAAGATCCGGCACGGCTTATTGAGACAGGACGCGATCAATGGGTGCGCGCGATGGAAGGCATGCGTGTTCACCTCATGACCTGGCCTCGAACCCCTAGCGTTGAGGATGCTGATTTCTGGGAGAGTCACGGTCGCCTCGAGGATCTTAAGAATACCGAAGCGATCGCAATCGCCCGCACCCTGCGGGTCTGGCTGCCGAAATGGATTGCCAATGACGGTGGGGAAGTGACGCGACCAGCTCGGCGCGGAGATGTTGTCTCACTCCTGTCCCATTGGATGGAAGAAGCCCCGCCGGCAGATCTTGATGCCTCAGAAGGAGAGCTTTATCGTGCTGTACTCACGGCGCCTCAGGCACGCTGTGCATTGCGCTGGTTTTCACTTCTTTACGAGGACGCAGCCATGCATCAGCGTCTTGCGCTCCTCGGTACCGCAACTTCACGCATGAGTTTTACGATGATTGCCGACGATGATGGCACCGATGATGCGGAAGTCCGGGCACAGCGTCAGTGGGGGATGTGTGTCCCACCGCAGAGCAGAAAGCAACATTGGCGTGCCCGCTTGCAAGAAAATACCCGACTGACACTTGTCCGCATAGGGATGCGAGTTGCGTCAAAAACTGCCTCTGGCCGTGAGGGAGTTGGGGGAAGCGCGCGTGGACTTAACGTCAACGGGGAAATTACCGAGGCTATGGGAACGCTTTCTCCCGAACAGTACCAGCGGGTGCTGACCCACCCGATGACCGCCAAGGTCCGTGCTGCTCAGCTTGAACTCAGTGCTCTCACAGATGCGCACCCCGCTGAGGAAATCAGGGTAAAGCGGGCTTCGCGTAACGCGTGGCGCTCTCTTGCACTCTTCATTCGCGAGTTTGAAATCGATCCGGTGGAGTGGCGTAAACGCGTCGTCAGCGGAGTGCTTCGCTGTATCGCTGTTACCATTTTGGCCTTCTTCCTGACCGCACACGATTCAGGATGGTTTGGTGAAGATACTCTTTGGATGAATGTCCTGTGGACGGCGATTGCGTTCCTTGCATCCTTCCCGTATTCGGATGTTCGGGAGCTCTTTAAGCTCCGTCCCTCAAGGATGATGTCTGAAATCCGATTGGCTCAGGCCTAAATATGACGACTCGACAACCACACATAACTCACCCCATCAGGCATAAGGAGACGCCATGAAATGGACCCCGGTTTGGCACGCGCAAAACTTTCCTCTGTGGGTTGAAGGTAACGATGCAACTCCGCGTATGCACCGCGTTGTTATCGGGGGAAATCGCGCCGGGGCGGTTGCGATTGCTCGAAACCAGAACGGTGAGTTTGCCCTGGTCCGTCAGCAACGTCTTGCCATTGAGCGTGACCTCTGGGAATTCCCACGCGGAATGAGCGAGGAAACAGACGCGGATGGGGTAGCGACCGGCTTGCGTGAGCTCCTCGAAGAGACAGGATTTTATGGGGAAAACGGAGAGTCCTTGGGGCAGATTTACCCCGATTCTGGCATCCTCGCCGGGCACGTCGAAGTTGTCTCCTGCACGGTCCCACCACAGGAGCGTCAAGCTATCGATGGAGAAGTTGATGCTCTTCAGTGGGTCAGCCTTGCTGTACTCAAAGAGATGATTGCGGGTGGTCAGCTTCAAGACGCGATTTCTCTTGCGGCTTTTTCCATCTGGAGCCTTCGCAACAATTCCTGACTGCTGTTTAACGGTGGGCACGACTTTCGAGTACAAGACACAACTTGCAAGTTGAGATCAGCACTGTGCCTCAAGGACTTCCCGATTATGAGGACTGCGATGCTAGGTCGTCTTTTGTGAGTGTCCCAGCACGAAGCTTGGCGAAGAAATCCGGTGCGGTCGTATCTTCAAGCAACACCGCGCTTCCAGCCGATGTCGCATAGCCCAGCGATTCAATTGGGGGAACACCGGTCATCCCAGAGTTTTGCGCCTCGCGGAATGCCAGCACCAAGCGTGCAACGTCAATAACAGATGAGTCCTGATCGACCGTGAATGCAGAGGCTCCAGCTCGTTCAACGCGCAGGGCGCTCATTGGGTTGAGTAGCGTTGCCGGTTTCATCGCCTTTGAAACGGTCTTCGACACTACCTGGCGCTGGCGTTCAGCACGTCCAATGTCACCTCGTGGATCCGAATAGCGCATGCGCGCAAATGCCAGAGCAGTCTTACCGTTGGCATCGTGGCATCCGGCTTCCCAATTGAGCTCGGAGCGTTCATCCTCAACGCTGAGATCGAAACACAGATTCACCCCGTCGACCGCGTCGACAATATTGGACACTCCGCCCATTCCGATCTCTGCATAGTGATCAACTGTAAGTCCGGTGAGCTTTTCGACCGTCTTGACTAGGAGTGCGGGGCCTCCATATGCGTATGAGGCATTGAGCTTGTCCCAGCCATAACCGGGGATTTCGACGTAGGTATCGCGGGGGAGCGAGATATTGCTGGTCTGTCCATTGGGGGCAACGTGAACAAGCATGATCGAATCTGCGCGTTGCCCCTCGGTGTCGTCGGGAACTGAGCCGTCTGCGCGCGAATCTGAGCCTGCTAATAGATACGTTGTTCCGGAAGTGTTGGCAGCTCCTGACAGCGCGTCGATCTTCTTTAAATGCGAGTTGGCATCAAGCATCAGGAAAACAGGCCATGCCAGCATGAGTAGAACGCACGCGATGATGACAAGAGGCCAACGCCTCTTCTTCCTCTGGCGAGGCCTCGCTGGGCCTACGCCTGCGGCTTGACGTGCGCTGGGTTGGGATTGAACAGGTTGGAAGTGCGGGCGTTGCGTTGATGCCTGCACAGGAGGCCTGGAAGTCGCACCTACGGATTCTCGCGCTGGAGCTGAGGGCGCGTAGGCCGGGTGCTGGCTGCGTCGCGCGCGGGGTGCAAAGGAGGGAGGCATCGCCTCTTCTTGAACGCGGGAAGGCTCAGCCGGTGTGCTGTGTTGAGCGGCGGAGTGCTGCGCGGACTCAGCGGCAGCTTTGCGGTGGTGAGCAGCCGCCTCTTCATTCTGGACGCCAGCATTTGCGACCTCTGAAAGACGAGGCCGCCGACGTGAAGGATCAGGTTGGAATGAAGGCGGCTGAGTCATCACTTCTCCGGGGGACAGGGCTTTTGCGTTGGCGTGGCGCTGGGAGATTGCGACGCGCTTGCACTGGGCGTTGCGGAAGCAGATGCACTCTGAGATGACGAAGGCGAGGCCGAAGGATCCTGAGCGGGAGCATTCGTCTGTCCGTCTTCACCGCTGCCATTTGTAAACTCAATTGTCGCGGGGAAGGGCTGGTCCTTGCGGATTGCTTCCCACACCTGACTGAACTGAGGCTCCAGGTTGATGACTCGGTTCGGGTCAACCGGCGAATACTGGTTCGGTGAGGTGATGAACTGGATATTCGAACGATTCACCGAAGTGAGCGAAAGCATTAGGCCCACGTCGGTGTTGATGTTTGACAGGTTCTGCGAAGGCTGCAGAGCTGAAAGACCCTGCTTTGTGAAAGACAGGAGTGAGGGAAGATCAGAGACGAAGTTCTTCGCCATCAACTCGCGCATAATTGCCGCGACAAGCTTCTGCTGGTTGGAGATACGGCCAAGGTCGGAGCCATCCCCAACGGCGTAGCGTGTGCGCGCGTAAGCAAGCGCAGTCTTGCCATCAAGCTTCTGGCAGCCTGCTTGGACGTGAAGGTCTGACTTCGAATCATCGATATCTTCGGGGATATCGAACCAGACCCCTCCAAGAGCATCAATCAAGCCGCGGAAACCGTGGAAGTCGACGACGACAAAGCCATCAACCTTCGTTCCGGTCAGTTGCTCGACTGTGGCCTCGGTACAGGCGATGCCACCTGCGATATCGGTGTCATTCGAACCCGTTGAGAACGCGGAGTTAAACATTCCCGTGTAGGCAGAGGATGTCGTGCCATCGGAGCGGCGGCACGAGGGAATATCGGTGATGAGATCTCGGGGGATAGAGACGACCTGAATTCTCGAGCGATCCGCAGAAATATGCATGAACATGGTCGTATCCGAGTGGATAGACGAAAGTTCATCGGGATCACCATTGGCATCATCGCCTTGGTTCTGTCGTGAATCAATACCCGAAATCAAGATATTGACGGCGCGACCTTCAAAAGAGTCCGCGGGCGCTGCGGATTCGGTTGAGTTCGCATTTCCAAGGCCATTTGTGTTGATGCTGTTTGCCGAAAGCTGGCTACCAAAGCTGTGATAGACAAAAAACACTGTCCACACCAACAGCAGAACGCAGCTAAAAGCAACCAGTGAGACCACTCGTGCCGCACCGCTCTTGAAAGGGAGCGTCGCAGAGTGCAGGATCGGTCGCGCATCGCGCGGTTGTGGAGTACTCATCGCGTTTATCATATCGTTACTTGAGTTCTCCGCGTGTTATTCCGCAGTAAATTCTCCGATACTCCATTGAATGCCGCCCTGGCTGTTCACACGCGGAATCATCACTGTGTGTCCACTTGCTGCGACAACGGGACGCGAATATCCGGGGGTTTCTCCCAGACGTGTGATCTGGCCGGTTTCCCATGGACGCAGGTACATCTGCGTATTGTTCGCCTGAGAACCTGCACCCCACGCGATTGCCCCTTGACCGATGGAGACCCAAGGAGTTCGCGAGTCGACCATGATCCACTGCGTGGGATAGTCGGTGGAAGAGCTGTCCCAGAGCCCAAGGAAGGACGAGGCCTCGGAAGAAGTACTTGAGGGGGTGACGAGGACTGCGTGGTGATCTCCGCCCGCGTAGAGCCCACTGATTCGATAGTCCTGTGATTTGAGGTCGAAATGTGTGGTGACCTTCGAGAAATCAGTTCCGCTGAGCGTAGCAACGCGAGAGGGCAGCGGTGAGTCCTTCGTAGTAGCAACTACGCTGAGCCCCTGCTCAGAGACCGCCGGGTAGGCACCAAAGAGGAGAATCTGCGGTTTGTTGGAATGCGTTGAATCGTCGAGGCCTTGGGCGATGATCAGTGAAAAATCTCCGTGATCAGTTGAAGCTTTTGCACCGTAAAACGCGTGCGTCCCATCGCTGACAGGAGGAAGCTCACCTGAGCTTCGTGGACTGTGAGCGGGAAGATCACTCCATGTCATCACAGTGCGCAAACGTTGCTCGTTCTTATTCCAGGAGTAAATCGTCCACGGGGCAAAGACATTGTCTTCTTGGTGATCTCCGGTCGAGGACGAAGAAACCTGTCGGCCAAGGAAAGTAATCCAAGGACCGTTTTGTGTTCCATCGAGCGGCTCAACGTAGTTGCCGTCTTCTCGAAGGAGATCGGCAGATAGATCGCGTGCCCCCTGAGGGGTGAGAATTGCGGGATTGTAGGAGTACAGGTCGTTCGGGTCATGCGTCGACGAGCCGAAAACCTCAGAGGAATCTATGGGAAGAGAAGGAATCTGCCGGAAATCCCCGCCGAGTGTCCATTTCTCATCTACCGAAGCCTCCTGGGTCTGCCCCGATGGAGATAATTCGCATGCGCGATCGCTCGCGTGCATCGCGACGATCTCAAAAGGAAGAGAAAGATCTGCGCACACGCGTTCGTGTGGATCCTCCAGTGCGGACTGCGCGATGAGCGGCTCGAAAACGCCGTTCATCTGACGAGGCGATGCCTGTGCGCTCGCCGAGGCGGAAGAATCCCCGCTCCCTCCGCTTGCACAGCCTGCAAGGGCGACAAGAGCACACACACTCAGGAAAGCAAGACGACGCAGGGACGCGCGGCCTCGGGAATGGGAATAGAAGCCGGGATGTTCCGGGATAGCCAGCGCTCTCGGAACGCCCAAACTCTCAGCGTGCCGTGTAGATGCCAATGTGCTCGCGTCCATCGCGTTCGACCTCAGTTTGGAGGAAGTTCTGGGTGAATGAGGGCAGATGGTACCAGAACTGTTCCTCGCCGTTCCACAGGTAGTGAACTCCCGGGTCGGCAATCCGCATGGAATCGGTGTTGGGATCGTAGGAAGTCACAACCATGATGTGGGAGAAGGTTGAGTTTGGGTGACCGTTATAGTGGGGGCCACCTCGACGTTCTTGGGCATCGACAGCGGTGGGGAGTCCCTTGTGGAAAGAACTCTTTACCGAATCGCGAACCTGATCAACCGAAGGAGTGTGAATCGTGGTGTAGGCATCGCGGCCTAGCCAACGGTTCATCCCGTACTCAAAACGACGATCGTGGAAGCTTGTGTAGCCATAACCTACGGTGTTCATGTAATCACGGCTTGCAACCGCATCAATGCTGAGCGGTGTTCCCTGTGCGGACTGGTGTGCACCAATTGCGTTGAGGATCATCCATCCACTGGTCGGCCCGCAGAAGTAATTATTAGGCTGCCCGGCCCAGGTCACGTTGAAATCGTTGGTCTTTTCCAAGACTCCGTGCTCGAAGTTTTGCTTCTCACGGTTGCCATCCCAGTAGGGTTCGGAGGTCGGGTATCCCAGGTGGCCGCGTTCATAACCGTGATTGCCGTATTCGGCAAGCAAATCCAGGGGAACAGCGTGAGAACCAGAGCGCGGCGACCAGTATGCGGTTCCGCCTTGGAAAATCTGGTAGACGCCGCCGTTCGCGGAAGGCGTTTCATCTGAGGAGGGATAGCCCAGCTCTCCGCGCTCCCAGTTGTAGAAACCGTAGGTCCCCATGATTGCGTCGTGGACGAAATAGGAATCCGAGCCGGGGTGCCAGTATGCGGTTCCACCTTGGAAGATCTGGTAGACGCCGCCGTTTGCAGAAGGGGTTTCATTGCTCAGCGGGTAGCCGTAGCGTCCCCATTCATATCCGGCGCGTCCGTATGCTCCCAGCATTGCGTCGTGCACGTAGTAGGTGCCAGTGCGGGGGTGCCAATATGCGGCTCCACCTTGGAAAGTCTGATACACGCCGCCACCCGCCGTAGCGGTCTCTTCGCCCGTCGGGTAGCCCATCTGGCCGCGTTCCCAGCCCTGGCCTTCCCACAGGTTACGGATACCACCGGTCACCCGGTGCGCGCCGGTGGATGGGTGGAAGTAGATTGAGCCACCGGTGAAGTGTTGGTATGCGCCGCCATTGGCAGCGTCCTTCATCTCACCGTTCAGCGGCCAGCCAAGGGAACGACCTTCCGTTTCTGCGATTTCGTAGCGTGTCAGGATCTTGCCCCAAATGGGGTGGGCCCCGCCCTGGCTGCTCCAACGAATTTGGCCGTTTTCGTAAGTTTGAAGCGCGCCGCGAATTCCGCCGATAGTCTGAACTTCTTCATCGGAGGTCGGGAAACCCAGGGGTCCGTTTTCCCACTTCTGCGCGCCGTAGGCACCGTGGATTCCTGCTCGCGAGGCATGCGCACCGTACCTAGCGGTCCAGTAGATTTGGCCGCCCCGGTAGAACTGGATGAAAGCCCCGTCGCGCAGGGGGACTAGTCCAGAAGTTGCGGTACCAAGCACTCCGTTTTCTGCGCCCATGTCCTGCCAGCGCTGGCGGATCTGCTCCTCGGGGGAGAGGGACGCAAAGTCGTCAGTAGCGGAGCGGTCTTCGCTATTCGAAATATTGTCTCCGGTCGGAGTGTCTCCCGAGGATGTAGTGGAATCGGCCGAAGAGGGCGCACTTGTAGATGGGGATGCTTCGGGTGTGGGGGTTTCAGTCTGAGTTGGGGAAGACGCCAGTGTTGATGGGGTGGGAGCTTCGGCCTCGGTAGTGGGAGCGGCAAGGGAAATCGGTGCAATGCTGAGGGCAAGCAGCGCCGCAGTTGCACACGATGAAGCAAAAAGCGAAGAACGCATTGGTGAATCTCCTGGGGGGGCAAAGAGAAACTAACTCTTCAAACACCCTATCCAAATATTATTCAGAATTTATGTGCATTACTTGGCATATACCTCACATTTGCCCGTAGGCTTATCCCATGAGCAATCCAACCGTCATCGCCGTCGTCGTTGCATGGAACCGAGCACAGCTCTTGCGTGAAACCTTGGACGGCCTTGCCTTGCAGACCCGCCCGTTGGATGGAGTTGTCGTCGTTGACAATGCTTCCAGCGATGAAACTCCCCAGCTCATTGCCTCACACCCTGCCGTCACCAATGTTGTGACGCTTCCGCAAAATTATGGTGGCGCTGGCGGCTTCGCCGCGGGAATTGCACGAGCGATGACTTTAGGCGCAGACCTTGTGTGGATCATGGATGATGACACGATCCCAACTCCTACTGCCCTTGAGGTCTTGCTACGGACGCGAGAGGAATACCCAGGTACACCCGCCGTTTTGGCGTGTCGAGCCGATTGGATTGACGGACGCGAACATCCGATGAATGCACCTCGCGAACGCTTCTTGATCTCCCGCGAGCTGCGTGAACACGCGGCTGCCGTTGGTGCGCGTCAGATTCGCACGGCATCATTCGTTGCAATCATGATCGATGCGCGTGCGATTGAAGAAGAGGGGCTACCCGAAGCCGCCTACTTCTTGTGGAATGACGACTTTGAGTACACCGCGCGCCTTCTCAAAGGGCGTGTGGGGCTTTACGTGGATGGCGCACGTGTCGAGCATCGAACGAAGACCTTTGGAAACTCCACTGCTGATCCCGGCCCGCGTTTCTACAACGAAGTTCGTAACAAAGTCTGGGCGCTTGGAACTTCTTCGGGCTTTGGTCTTTTTGATCGCTGTGCTTTTGGGGCTGCCACTGCGCTTCGCTGGGCAAAGATGATTGCTGCCTCGGCCGACCGCGAAGCCGCGCTCGGATACCTGCGTGAGGGACTTCGTGATGCGTGGCGGCCGCCGTTGCGCTCCAGTGAAATCCTGCATCTGACTGAGGTCGCCGATGAAGTCGCTGCTCTTGAACATGGACATCGTTCTTGCGGCTGTGGCTGCGGATGCTCCTCATCCGTCTCTGAGGCACGTGGCTGTTCAGAGGGGGAGCCTCGATGACAGCCGCTAACTTTTCGGTCCTGCTCCCTGTTTATGCGGGGGATCAGCCGGAGTTCTTCTTCCGCGCAGTTTCCAGCGCGACGCGGGAACAAGAGTTGCGCCCACGCCAGTTGGTCGTCGTGTGCGATGGTCCCGTCCCCGAAGAGATTTCGGAATTTCTCCACCGCGCCGCGCGAGGGGAAGAAACCGAAGTTTTGGGAAACACTGATGTCAGAGTTGTCCGGCTCAAGGACAATATGGGACTGGCGAATGCCTTGAATATTGGCCTGGCGCATTGTTCGTATGAAATCGTTGCGCGCGTTGATGCTGACGATATTTCGCTCCCTCGTCGTTTCGCCGTTCAAGTTCCCCTTGTCGAAGACGGCTTGGGCTTGCTGGGTTCAGCAATTCAAGAATTTAGTGACGACGAGGCCGAAGCCGGGATGGTCCGGAATATGCCGGCGAGCGAAGAAGAAATCCGTCGGGTCATTTCCTACCGTTCTCCCTTCGCGCACCCTTCAGTTGTCTACCGCAAGAGCGCAGTTGAATCAGTTGGGGGATATGAGCACCTTCAGCTGATGGAGGATTACCTGCTGTTTGCGCGGATGGTTGCAGCGGGAGTTCCCTGCGCGAATGTGCCGGAGGTTCTTGTTCGATATCGCGTGGGATCGGGCGCATATAAGAGGCGTGGCGGGGCACAGATGTTGCGCTCAGAGATGCGCCTTCAAAACCTTTTCCTCAGTGAAGGAATCGTGTCTAAGGCTCAATACTCGCGAAACCTAGCCATCCGTGGGGCCTATCGGTTGATTCCTACACAACTTCGACAAACTCTTTATCGAGGGGTTGGAAAACTTCGCTGGTTCGTGTCGAAGGGGCAATGACGCGATCTGTCCAGTTCTTTCGCTTATACTGACTGGGATTGAAAGGAGTTCGACCGTGAACTATGACCTCGTTGTCGTCGGATCTGGCCTTTTCGGCCTGACAATTGCTGAGCAGGCCGCATCCCGTTGGGGCCTCCGCGTCGCAATCGTTGAGCGTCGCTCGCACCTTGGTGGCAATGCCTACTCTGAGATTGACCCGGAAACCGGTATCGAAGTTCATAAGTACGGTGCGCACCTCTTCCACACCTCCAATGAGCGCGTGTGGGAGTATGTCAATCGTTTCACCTCCTTCACTTCTTACGTTCACCGCGTATGGACCACCGTTGACGGCGTTGTCTACCCGATGCCCGTGAACCTGGGAACCATTAACCAGTTCTTCTCCGCCGCCTACGGCCCGGACGAGGCCCGCGCGCTCATTGCCCAGCAGGCAGCAGAAGTTGACGGCCAAGAGATCACCGACTTCGAGTCCAAGGGCGTTTCCTTGGTCGGTCGCCCCCTCTTCGAGGCCTTCTTCAAGAACTACACCGCCAAGCAGTGGCAGACCGATCCCAAGGATCTTCCCGCCTCGATCATTTCGCGACTTCCCGTGCGCTACAACTACGATTCGCGCTACTTCAATGACAAGTACGAAGGCCTGCCGGTAGACGGCTACACCGCGTGGATGGAACGCATGGTGGCCTCGGACCTCATTGATGTCTACTTGGACACCGACTTCTTTGATCCCGAGAACCCGCTGAACAAGGCCGCGGTCGTCGGCAAGGTTCCGGTTGTCTACACCGGCCCGGTTGATCGCTACTTCGAGTACTCGGCAGGTGACCTGTCCTGGCGCACCGTCGACTTCGAAAAGGAAGTTGTCGAGACCGGTGACTACCAGGGTTGCTCCGTCATGAACTATGGCGATATCGATGTTCCCTTCACACGAATCATCGAATTCCGCCACTTCCACCCCGAGCGTGACTACCAGGACAAGAAGACGGTGATCTTCCGCGAGTTCTCTCGCTTTGCTGATCATGGCGACGAGCCCTACTACCCGGTGAATACCGCGCAGGATCGCGAACGCCTGGAGCAGTACCGCGAGCTCATGAAGAATGAAGACCGCGTCTTCTTCGGTGGCCGTCTGGGTACCTACAAGTACTTGGATATGCACATGGCCATCGCTTCGGCACTGACGATGCTCGATAACGAGCTTGCCCCCCTGTTCGAGGATGGGACCACTCGTTGAGTAACATCGCATCACAGCAATTCCAAACCCCGGGCAAGTCATCGGGACTGATCGAGGTTTTCCGTCAGCCCTACCTGACCAGCCTCATCGTTCATAAAGAACTGCGAGCTCGCTATCGCGGCTCGATTTTTGGAATGCTGTGGAGCTACGCGAAGCCGCTGACCCAATTCTTGGTCTTCTACTTCGCGCTTGGCGTTTTCATGAAGATGAACCGCGCCGTAGAGAACTATGTCATTTACATGTTCTCCGGCGTGGTTCTCATGAACTATTTCTCGGAAGTTTTTGGCAACGCAACCCGATCTGTTGTCGGCAACGCTCCGCTGGTGAAGAAGATCTATCTTCCCCGCGAGTTGTTCCCAATGTCAGCCATGTGGGTTGCCCTTGTCCACTTCCTCCCTCAAGTTGCCGTCCTTTTCATTGGCGCGCTGATTTTTGGCTGGCATCCGACGGTGTGGGGAGTTTTGGCAATCCTTGCTGCCTTCCTCATTGTCTCGATGTTTGCACTGGGGATTGGTCTTTTCTCCGGCGCGCTCAACGTGTTCTACCGAGATTCAGAGAACTTCGTTGACCTGATCTTGATGATGGCGACGTGGGTTTCTCCCGTTTTGTACACGTGGTTTAGCGTGCGAGACGTTTTGGATGCTCACGGCTGGCACTGGCTGTGGTGGGTGTACGAGGCCAATCCGCTGACCATTGCAGTTGAGCTTTTCCACTATGGTTTCTGGCAGCCGACGCTGGTTGATACTGCTGCGAATCCGTACCTCCCCAATCTGGGACTCTGGACGGGAATTGCTTTACTGATTTCTCTTGGCGCCGTCATCTTTGGCGAGGTCTCTTTCAGGCGCATGGATCCCAAGTTTGCCCAGGAGCTGTGATGACTGAAGTTATTCGCGTTGATGACGTTGTCAAAGAATTTGCGTTGCGTAATACGCATACCTTGAAGGATCGTTTGGTCTGGAGTCTGACGGGGCGGCGCAACCAATTGGTCAATCACTTCCGTGCCCTTGACCACGTGAGTTTCACGGTTGAACAGGGGGATTCGATTGGCCTGATCGGCTTCAACGGTTCGGGTAAATCGACCGTGCTCAAGCTGATCTCCGGTGTCATCACGCCGGATGAGGGTTCGGTGGGATATCGCGGACGCATGGCTGGCCTCATTGAAGTCGGTGCGGGCTTCCACCCGGACCTGACGGGCCGTGAAAATGTTTTTCTCAACGGCGCAATTCTTGGCATGAGTAAAGAGCAGATCGAAGCTGCTTTTGACGATATTGTCGCCTTTTCGGAGATTGAGAAGTTTATCGACACCGAGGTGAAGTTCTACTCCTCGGGTATGTTCTTGCGTTTGGCTTTCGCCGTTGCGGTCCACACTAGCCCGGATATCTTCTTGGTTGATGAGATTTTGGCTGTGGGCGATGAGCCCTTCCAACGCAAGTGCCTTGACCGTATCCATGAAATGCAAGAGCAAGGGACCTCCTTGGTGATTGTGAGCCACGACCTTGACCTGATTGCGCGCCTGTGCAATAGGGGAGTGCTGCTCCACCACGGTGAGCTTCTTGTAGACGGCACAGCACAAGAAGCAGTCGATCGACTGCGTTCCTTGTAACAGGCTTTTCACGTAGATCAGGAGAGAAAATGGCATGGCTCTCGGTGATCGTTCCGGCGCTTGTGCTGGCTGCGATCCTGTACGTTCCCGGAATTGCGGTTAACGCTCTTTTCCTGCGTAAACGTCTCTATACGGTCGGTTTCGCACCCGTGACGGGAGCGGCGATCTTGGGCTTCGCGTCACTTGCGAGCGGCGTTATTCCAGGACACTGGAGTCTGAAGTTTGTCCTGTGCTGCGAAGTCGGTGTCTTCGTCGTGGTTGCGGGGATCATGTGGTTGTGTGGTTCGAGGCCTCGGAACTGGCTTGAAAATTATAAGAGGCTTTTCTCGGGCTGGGCGGGTTCGCGCGCCATCGCTCTGGTCGGTGCACTGATTGTTAATGCCGTGATCGCAATCGGAGTTTTCATTCGTTCTGTTCCCTCTCCCCAGGCTTTCTTCTCGACCTACGACACCCCCTTCCATATGTCCGTGATCCGCTGGCTGATCGAAAGCGGAGATGGATCCTCACTTCATAGCGCAGCTGTTGACGGGACCGTTGGCTCCCACTTCTATCCCGCTCTGTGGCACGGCTGGGTATCTATGGTGATTTCCGGCTTGGGGACCCCCATGACGGTTGCGATTAATGCCTCGTGCTTGGTGGTTTTGCTGACCATTTGGCCGCTTTCCTCTGCCGTTCTGACGGACGTGCTTTTTGGGAAGAAGGTGCGCCTATCGCCAGTTTTTGCCGTTCTGGTTTCTTCGCTTTTTGCGGCATATCCCTGGGGATTGCTTGCCTTCGGAGTCTTGTACTCAAACTTCTTCTCCTACGCGCTCGCGCCTGCTTACCTCGCGGCATTTGTTCTTTTGCTTCGAGGCGTTCTTGTCAAGCAATTCAAGGGTGCTGAGCTCTGCGGTCTGATTCTGATTGCTATTGGTGGTTTTGCAGCCATTGCCTTGGCTCAGCCCAACTCGGTCTTCACCCTTGCGGTTATTCTCTTCCCCTACGTGGTTGCTCTTGCTTTCAACCAGGTGCGTCGTTCGAGTGGGAGCACTATTAAGGCAGCCTTGGTCGCAATTGTGCTGGTCGCTCTGGCAGCTTGCCTGTGGTATGCACTGTATAGAGCTCCGTTCATGCAACGCACCGTTACATGGCGTTGGGATTCCTTCCAGAGTCCAAAACGCGCGATTGCGGCGGTCCTTCTTCTGTCGACGAATGCAGGATCGGTGCGTTTGGCTGCACAGTGGCTCCTTGCCATTGGCGTTGCCATCGGTGGTCTTCTTGCCATCCTCAAATACCGTCGGGCCTGGCTTGTCATTTCCTACGCATTCATCGCCACGCTCTATGTTTTGTGTGCGGGCTTTGAAGGTAAATTCAGAAACATCGCAACGGGTTTCTGGTATCACGACTCTTATCGCCCCGCCGGTGCGATGTCAATCCTTGCGGTTCCGTTGATGGCGCTTGCTCTTGCGTGGCTGATCGAAAGTCTTGTGAAGACATCACATCCCAAGGGCGCAGCTCTTCGTTTCATCTCCTCTGCGCTCGTCTATGCTCTGATCGCTGCGGTCACGCTGACTGGGGGGAATATCAAGTGGCGCATTACTACGATGCAAGATAATGCCGAAGACCGAGCAAGTCACTACACCTATTCTGACGAGATTGCTTTTATGGATGAAGCGCGTCAGATCACCGGTACCCGCGACAAGGTGGCGAATGATCCCTTCGATGGATCGATGTTTGGATACGCGACCAGCGGATTGCCGGTCGTATTTACGTCGATGCCAGGTAACTGGATTGGGCAGATGAAACCGGGTACTACTGTCATCATCGATGACTTGTACAAGGTTTCCGAAGACCCTCAAGAAGTTTGTCCCGTGATCCAACAGGAAAATATCCGCTACGCGATTGTTCTTGAGCGTCATCGACAGATCTTTGATGAACACTCGCCTTGGACTGGCATTCGGAACATTACTCCGGAAACACCCGGTTTTGAACGTGTTCTGCAACGCGGGCCATACAGCCTCTACAAGGTCACGGCATGCGGTCTTGGCTAAGAGTCAACGCCTCTGCGGTGCTGTGACATAGATTTTCTTCCGTTTTCTCACATAGACTTGCCACATAAGTGCACACATTGAAGGAGTGTCGCGTGAAAGAAAAAAGTGAAGCGGTCGCTGAAGGAACTGTGACCGAACAACAGTGGGTTCCCGTTCAGCGCGTAGTGTTTCCCGGAGAAAGCGACACTTCGTTGTGGCCGCTCTATGTGGACTGGGGAGTTGCTCCTTCCAGCGCAGCGCTGAGTGCTTCGCAAGGAGACCAGAAGGCCCTGACTCTTCGGCAGTTTGAGATGCCGCGCGGCGTCGACGCAACGCGCACCTCGATGCTGATCCCTGCTCGTGAACGTCTCTCCCTTGCAACCTACTTCAACGCATTCCCTGCCTCTTATTGGCAGCGGTGGACGGATGTCCGTAACATTCGTCTGACTCTGAAGCTGTCAAAGAGGGCCGTTGTTGAGGTCATGCGTTCTTCTGCGCGCGGTACTTTTACTCCCGTTGCAACTCGCGCTGGCTCTGGTGAGCTGAGCTTTGATATTCCGCTGAACCGTTTCGGTGATGGTGGATGGATTTGGCCGGAAATCACTGCCCTCAAGGAAGATGTCGAACTTGAATGGGGAACCTGGTCAGTACCTTCGCGCGAAGGCGATCGTCATGCCAATGTGACCGTGGGTATCACCACCTACAACCTTCCCGAAGACTGCTTGACTCAGGCTGAACGCTTCCAAGCAGAACCCGAGGTTCTTGATCACATTGCCGAGATTCTGATTGTCGATCAGGGCAATAAGAACGTGAAGGACTGCGAGCGTTACCCGCGTCTGCAAGAAGAACTGGGAAGCAAGCTCCGTGTCATCGAGCAGGCAAACCTGGGTGGTTCCGGCGGATTCTCGCGCGGCATGTACGAGATGCTCAAGAACCCCGATTCGGACTACGTCCTGCTGCTTGATGACGATGCTGTCATCGAGCCTGAAGGCCTTCTTCGTGCGCTTGCTTTCGCAGAGCATACGCTGACCCCGACGATTGTTGGTGGCCACATGTTCAATGCAAATGAACGCACCATTTTGCACTCGATGGGTGAAACGATCGATGCTCACAAGTTCTGGTGGGGAGCTGTCAACCCTGAACTTGCAACAGTTGACTTGGCTCAGCGCACGATCCGCAATGATCCCCGCTTGAACCGCCGTATCGATGTTGCCTACAACGGTTGGTGGATGTGCTTGATCCCCAAGCCCGTTGTCGCTGAGATCGGCCTGTCCCTGCCTTTCTTTATCAAGTGGGATGACTCCGAATACGGTCTGCGCGCAGCAGAACACGGATTCCCGACGGTCTCTCTTCCCGGCGCTGCCGTGTGGCACGTGCCGTGGACCGAGAAGGACGATGGTCTGGACTGGCAGGCCTACTTCCACCAGCGCAACCGTTGGGTTGCAGCTCTGCTGCACTCTCCTTACCCGCGCGGCGCGTCCTTCCCGAAGACCTCGCTGGCCTCGGACGTTCGAGCACTGCTCTCTCTGCAGTACTACAGCGCCGATCTGCGCCGCCAGGGGCTCAAGGACGTTTTGCTTGGCCCCGGCCACCTGCATCCTTCGATGCACACCCGAGCTGCAGAAGCACGCGCAAAGGCAAAGGAATACACCGACGCACGCTTGATGACTGAGGCTGCAGACTTCCCGGCAGTGCACCGTAAGAAGCCCGCTCCGGTCGGCACCAAGCCTGATTCACGCGCCCAGTTCATGTCAAAGGCAATTGCTGGTATCACCAAGCAGTTCCTGCCTGAAGGCGAACACCGTGAGGATCGTGTTGAGGATGTTCTCTCCAGCACGGATGCTCGTTGGTGGAGGCTTGCAAACCTCAACTCTGCTCTGGTGTCGAACGCGGAAGGTTCTGGTGCGTGGCGCTACCAGCGCGATGCGAAGCACTACCGTCGTGCTCTGGCAGAGAGCATTGCGCTCCACGCGGAGCTCATTCGTCGTTGGGCCTCGCTGAGCCGTGAGTATCGGGAAGCTCTTCCCGAATTGGTTTCTGTCCAGGCTTGGGAAAAGACTTTCGGTCTGTGAGATAAGGGAAGGTGCGAGCAGCTGAAACTGCTCACACCTTCCCTTATTCGCGCGAATCTAAGTTCTTGATCTGTCGATCAGAGGTGGAAAGAACAAAATGAGTGCTGCACAAATTGGGAAGCCGGCGACGAAACGTCATTGGGAACTCGAACTTCTCCGCATATTTTCGATGTTCCTCATTGTTGCGACGCACTATTTCGCTTCTGATGATTCTCCCTCACGCATAGATCCAGCACTCGCCCAGTCATGGAAATCAGCGCTCCACGCGGTCACAATCATGCCGGGGCAAGTAGGCGTGACGATTTTCGTTCTCATCTCAGCCTACTTTTTATCGCGTAGTACGCGCAGCCCGTTCACACGAGTAGCAAAGATCTGGATTCAGACCTTTATTTATTCATGTGGATTATGGGGTGCTTACTTTGTTCTCTCGCACTTTGTGGGATCCAGTCAATATTTTGTCAATCCTCGTTCTATCCTGATGTCCGTTTTCCCGGTGACATTCGGAGCGTACTGGTTCATCAGCGCATACGTTGTGATGGTGATTGTCGCGCCTTATATCAATATTCTTCTTGACGCGACCTCAGCTCGCCAGCACGGGGCACTGCTGTGCCTATCACTATGGATTACCTTTATCTGGCATATTCTGAATCCTGCGAACACATGGGCTTTTACTGATGCGTCCTATCTGTGCACTCTCTATCTCATCGGGGCTTTGATTCGTCGACACGAAGATCGCTTGCCTCGCGTACGTTGGTATTTCGCGATGGCGATCATGATACTCTGCGCGCTCATTTGCATGGTTGGTACGCATACAATTGCTGTTTCTTCTTTCCTTAGGGAACAGTTGTACTACCCAGGAAATCTCTTCACAGCCGGTACAGGGGCTTCTCCGATCCTTTCCGTGATTTGTGGCGTGCTCATTTTCCTCATGACACTTCAGTACATTTCAGGCCGTACGCATGCATCGACGCATGAGAGAATTTCCTCCCTTGTCCTGACACTTTCTCCGGCGACTTTTGGTGTCTATCTTCTTCACGAGAATTTTATTTTTAAGCCCCACCTGTGGGGACTTGTTTTCTCGGTTCCCAGCCCTAGCGGAGTATGGCGACTTGCATATGCCTCTTTGAGCATCATGCTCATTTACCTCGTGCTTTTAGCTGTATGTTTCGTAATTTTCCGGCTCGTTGTCCAGCCTTGCGAAAAGGCTTTTCTGAAAGTGCTTTCCCGGTCTTAGAGAGTGGGGGAGCGGTTGCTTCTTCCTTGACGAATACCTGAGCACAAACAGTCGTTGGTTCCCTTGGGTGTCAAATAAGTTAACTGTCCACGCGAAGCGCTGTTAGAAAACAGACTTGCCGGGGGTGCTATCTCGCTAAATTGCAGTGATCTTCGCTAGGCTATACGCATGAGTGCAGGCTCTGCCTGTGGCCCTCGATGTCGAAGTAAAGGAATTCAAGGTGCGTATCGCAGCAATCGTCCCGTGCTACAACGAAGAAGCCGCAGTTGGCACAGTTGTCACGGACCTGAAGAATGCAGTTCCCGGAATTGAAGTCTACGTTTACGACAACAACTCTTCGGACCGCACCGCTGAAGTTGCAGCCGCGGCCGGCGCAATCGTTCGCACCGAAACCCGCAAGGGTAAGGGCAATGTTGTGCGTCGCGCATTCGCAGACATCGATGCTGATGTTTACGTGATGATCGACGGTGACGACACCTACGATGCATCCGCCGCACCCGAGATGATCGATTTGCTGGTTCGTGAAAACCTTGATCACGTACTGGGCTGCCGCGTTGATGACAAGGACAACTCCGCTTACCGCCCCGGCCACGCTCAGGGCAATAAGATGTTCAACTCCCTGGTTGGATTCCTCTTTGGTGACACCGTTACGGACATGCTCTCCGGCTATCGTGTTTTCTCTCGCCGTTTCGTGAAGTCCTTCCCGGCGCTCTCTCGCGAGTTCGAGATCGAAACCGAACTCACGGTCCACTCCATGGCGCTGCGTGTTCCTCAGGCAGAGTACGGCGTTGGCTTCAAGGATCGCCCCGCAGGCTCAGAATCCAAGCTGCGTACTTTCCACGATGGCTTCCGTATTCTCGGACTGATTGGCCGTCTCGTTGCACACGAGCGCCCCATGGCCTTCTACGGAATCTTCTCTGCAATCTTCATGCTCCTGGCCCTGTGCTTCGGAGCCCCCGTCATCTGGCATTTCATCCAGGCGGGCAATGTTCCCAAGCTGCCCAGCGCTGTACTGGCATCCTCGCTGGTGATTGTCGGCGTCTTGTCCTTCGTTGTCGGATTGCTCCAATCCGGTAACTTGAAGACCCGCCGTGAAGCCATGCGCTTGGCTTACCTGCGCTACTCTTCAGTGCTTCCGAACTGATAAGCGAATTACGGGCTTTATGAACGTCTTTCAAAAGGCGTGGAAGCGCCTTCTTGAAGCGGGTTCTTTCTACCGTTACCTCTTGGTGGGTGTTGGAACCTCGCTTCTGGACTTTTCGCTCTTCTCGCTGCTCTCGGTGGGCTTCGATGTTCCGGTGATCCCGTCGAATATCACCTCAACGGTCATCACCGTGTGCGTGAGCTACTGGATTAACCAACACTTTGTCTTCCAAGCAAAAGGTTTTTCCTGGGCCTCGTTCTTTTCTTTTGCGGGATTGACTCTTTTTACGGGAATGGTCCTTCAATCCGCCATCATTTGGGTGATTGTCCACGGTCTTCCCGCACTCGGTTTGGGGATCTCGCTGTCCTTGCTGAAACCCGCTGCAAAGATCGTTGCAATGGGCACCGGATCGGTGTGTAACTACTTGGGATATAGGTTCATTTTTACCCGCAAGAAGTAGATATACTTCCTTCCAACACATCCACACAACGCTGTTGGAGGTCCCGTAATGCGTAATCCCATCATCAAAGTCTCTGCCGTCGCCCTGATCGGCCTGCTCAGCCTTTCCTTGACTTCCTGCAGGATAGGCTCGGGGAACCAAACTGCACAGAGCTCTCCGGAGGCCTCGGCAAGCGGGAATGAAACGCAGGGGAGTGCACAGAGCGAGGCTTCCCAAGGTTCTTCTCCCACGGCCTCGACGCAAAGTGCCACGGCGAGCGCCCAAGACGGGGGAGTGACCCCAACGCTCGGCATAATTCCTCAGGGCGCAAGCCGATTGGAGGATACAGGGGATGCGAAAGGAATCTGGGTGAACTCGCCCTCTGGAAACATCCACTGCTGGTTCGCTAACGATCTTTTACAACTGTGCATGGTTGATTCCTATCGCGAGGATAAGCCCTACGGCGAGCAAGAATTCTTCCCGGGAACGCAACCGCTTCCCAAAGACAATATTCTTTTCGCAGGACTTTCTAAAGACAAAGAAATCCCATATATTTCCGCGCGCCGAGATGGGCCGCTTCCCACGAATCAAGGCGAGCGTCTGCGCACTCTGTCATATGGAGAGACCGTTTATGCGGGCAATGACGTGTGTACCAGCACAAGCGAGGCGATGGTTTGCTGGGACACCGAAACCGGTGATGGTGCAAAGATCAATCGCTCGGGAACAGAGATCTTCCATCTGAAGAAGTAGTGGGGTTTTCATCCGCGCCCCTAACGGACAGGTGAGCGGTTCCTTGAGCGCGGGGCTTTCAGCTCCTAATCCACGACAAGGCGGACCTTTTCGCTGGCGAAGATCTCCTGCGCCTTTTCGAGGGTGTACTGGGGTTTGTCGACAACCACGACGCTGTGTCCGTCCATCCATAGACGCGTGAGTAGGGGAGCGCTCGGGAAGCTTTCACTGTAGAGACCCAGACGCGTGGGTTGTCCCAGTGCCGAGGCCTCCTTGAGAAGAGGCTCTTCGTCAGAGTTGATCTGCGCGAGGTAATCCTTCATGGAAGGGGCGCTGTCCAGTGTCTCGTACTCGAATTGATCGCTTTGAGCCATGAGCTCGGACAGTGCGTCAAGGATCCCAGAGGGCAAAGAGCCTCTCCAACGCATAGCCAGGGGAGCGGTGGAATGGGCTAGGCGCCATGCTGCGGTGCTTGCCTCGAGGGGCGCAAGCTCGTTACTTAGGTGTACATCGAAGCTGAAAGCGTCACTGTATAAATGCTGGGAGAAAAGCGTATTTTGGGTTTCCCAACCCATCAAATCCCCGCTGACCTGCCAAAATGTCGTCTGCCAGCCCGCTGGTAGCTCAATCAGAATGCTAGAAGGGGTGTCAGTATTTCCGAATAGGTCATTACTGAGGTCAGAAGCAAGTAAATTTGCCATTTTTGAGACCCAGCGAGAGGCGACGGGGCCTGAAATCTCATCTCGAAAACTGTGATAGTGGGTCAAAATTGGATAATTTGCCTGCGAGGTTGTCGAGAGAAAATGTGAGATGGCTTGCATAGAAAAAGGGTAGCGGAAAGGCTGTAAATGTGCTGTTTTTGCCCAATATTCACAGCAAGTCTCCAGCTTTATGTTCAGGTTTCCTTGAAATTCCGCGGAAAGCCCGGATTTCTGCGCTTTTGGACTTGCATAAAGCGTCAATTCGTGCACTGTTTTGAAGGCCTTCAGCACGCATTCCCTTTATCCTTAATCCGCTTGACAGGTGGAAACGACACGCGTGTAATTCTCGTATTGACCTTTTTGTTATATCTCATCACACAGAGGGGATACTATCGTGTGGAACATTCTGGGTGACGGCCCTATTGAGTGGTCTGACGCCGATGTTGAAGCTCTTCCCTTCTCTGACGGTCCCCTAGCCTGGCAGCAGCACGCACTGTGCGCTCAGACCGACCCCGAAGCCTTCTTCCCTGAAAAGGGAGGCTCGACTCGCGAAGCAAAGGCCGTGTGCCAATCTTGCGAGGTTCGCCAGCAATGCCTTGAATACGCATTGGCGAATGATGAACGCTTCGGAATTTGGGGTGGCCTGTCAGAGCGCGAACGTCGTCGACTGCGCCGCTCGGCCATCTAATGGCTCGGGGCATCCCCTTTTCACGGGGGACAGTCACAGCCATCGTCGTCGCTCGGGGAATGACCCCCGAGCTGCGTTCGCTTCTTGATGCCCTAGCTGCGCAGAGTCGCGTGGTCGATCACTTAATCGTCTGCGATGTGCGTGCCCCCCGAACCTCTCCCTTGACCTCGGGACAGGTCGTCGTCGCTGAGGATCTCCCCGATAATGCGCTGCTGATCTCCGTTGGGCGTGCGCGCAACATTAGTGATGCACTTGCTCAAGCTTCCAAAGATCACGCCGCCTCGCAGGTAATCACTGCAAGCGATTGGCTGTGGATCCTCCATGATGATTGTCTTCCGGTCGATACCTGTTTGGAGGAGCAGCTTGCAGCTACCGAGGCAGGGGCATCTATTGGAGCTGTAACTCCAAAGGTTTTCCGCGCTGATGCGACTCTTGCTGAAGTCGGAATCCACGCCACAGCCTCAGGAAGGCGTGTTCCGCTTGTTCTGGATGGAGAAATCGACCAGGGACAGTATGACGGTGTCACCGACGTTCTTGCCGGTGGTAGTGCGGGTCTTCTGGTGGCTTCCTCCGCTTTCAATCAGGTCGGTGGTTTAGATCGAGCGCTCGGTCCGTACAACGAAGGACTTGAGCTTTGCTGGAGGCTTCACCGAGCAGGCCACCGCGTTGTTGCGGCCCCAAAGGCCCATCTCACTCACCTGCAGGTCTCTTCGCCGCAAAACCTGCGGCGTGCCTCAGCGCTTCGAGCTCGGCGTTCCAGCGAGTTCTATTTCGCGGCTCTCATCGCAAACCCGCTGCTACTCATTGTTCAGGCTCTGCTTTCGCTGCTCTGGATTCCCCTGAGCTGCCTTGCCTTGCTGCTCAGCGCTCGCCCGCGCGCAGCCTATGCTCGTTTCTTTGCGTGGCTCGGCCTCTTTGCTCATATCCCGCATATTGTGGCTGCGCGGGCACGTCATGCCCGCTGTGCTAGCCAGCCGCGTTCTTCGCTACGCCCGCTACTCACTGGACGCTTTGATGCTTCTCGCATTCGCCGCACGCACCGCAGCGCTCACGTTATTGAGGAACAGGCCTCGTGGAAAGATTCGCTTCTTGAACGTCGCAGCAACGACCTGACGACTCGCGTTGTAACGACCCTTGCGCTCTTCTTACTCTCCTTGTGGGTCTACCGCTCTGATCTGGGATCGGTTAATGGGGGAGCCTGGCTCAACCTTCCCGACCGCTTCGCTGATCTGTGGACCTACGCTTGGTCGGGCTGGTTGCCTTCTGGCGATGGCTCTGCACACGCGGTGGACCCTCTTGTCCAGCTGCTTAGCGTTGTAAGCGCTCCACTTGCGCTTCTAGGCATCGCGCCAACGGTACTGCTCTACGTCTTCCTGGTCCTGAGCCCTGCGTGGGCAGCGTGGAATATGGACGTCCTCAGCATGCGCCTGACATCAAAGCGCTCACTGCGAGTGGCACTGATGTGTCTGTGGGCCTCTCTTCCCAGTGCTCTTTTCGCAATGACCAGCGGAAGACTGGCTTCCCTTGCTGTGCATGTATTCATGCCCCTGTGGGTAGCCTTGCTTCTTTCTCTTCCACGTGACCGACATGTCATTGTGCGTCGCCGCTGGACTTGCGCGGCAATCGTTGGGCTGATTATTACCGCCGCTTACCCGCTGCTTGGGGTATGCGCGTTTGTGCTTTTTTCGCGTAATCTCAACCGCGCCACAGCAACTTTTCCCGCCCTTCTCCTGTGTCTGCCCTTCTTTGTCGATGCAATTGCCTGGCGTGCCTGGCCCGCACTTCTTGCTCCCGCCGAGGCCGCAGCTTCCTATGAGCGTGCCCCCTTCGGTTTGGGCGCTTGGGGTATTCCCGCAGCTTCTTCTGCCGCGTGGCTTGGTATCTGCGTGCTCCTTCTCCTTTGTCTCTGGCTGGTAACGCTGCTGAGCTTCGGGCGTTTTCTTCTTCATTCCCGAGGCTTTTCATTTTTCCCCGCTTCTCTTCCAGCCCTTGTGGGCATTGCACTTGTAAGCGGTGTTGGAGCATTAGCGCTGTCTTACGCTCCTGTCGATTCGGCAAATAACCTGCATTTTGCTTGGGGTGGACCGCTGCTCAGCGTTCAGGCTTTAGCCCTGATCTGTGCTTCATTGCTTTGCGTCAAAGGTACAGAAAATGAAGGAAAAATTGTCCGCGCAGGATGGAAACTCGTTGCCTGTGTTGGACTGATCCCACTTCTTTTTATGGCGGCTAACCCCTGGCTTGAGGTACTCCCTTCAGTGCAGTGGAGCGCGCGCTCGACCAGCGAACAGATCCCTCTTGTTTCTCGCTACGCACAGAATTCTTCGCGGGAAGCTCGGGTTCTTGTGCTCAACGTCGGCGCCGATGGTGACCTCGATGCTCGAATCTGGCGCGGCGCAGGTCCGCAATGGAGTGAGCACTCCAGCGTGGCCTCGTGGGTGGTACTCCATGACAGGATGAATAACACCAGCGATCCAGCGCGGGTCGAATTGGGGGAGACAATCGCGACTCTCGTGTCTTTCCCTGACGACTCTGCCTCCCAGCGTTTAGCGCTTCATGGTGTTGATACGATCATTGTGCACTCCCAGGGGCCTGCGGCGTCTTCCATTACGCAAACACTGGACCGTGCTCCCGGTATTGAGAAGATCGGTGAAACCGAGGCCGGGAGCGCATGGAGAGTGCGTCCAGATGGGAGTAAGCCAGCGCGTCTGTGCCTTGCATCGGAATCGGCCGATTCCCAGTGTGAAGAGCTTGCAAGCGGTGCTATCGGTGCTCGTACACACGTGTCGGGCCCCGGGGTCCTTCGCCTTGCTGAACGGCAGAACTCGCATTGGGTTGCAACTCTCAATGGGCAGCGCTTGAACCAAACTGAAGCAACGAATCAGTGGGGAACGGCATTTTCGCTTCCATCCGAAGGTGAGCTCGTACTGAACTACCGCTCGAACTGGATTCTGGCGTGGAAAGCTGCGTGCGCACTTACCGCCGCGGTGATGCTCTGTGGGCTCCTTCGAGGGAGGAAGGACGTGGTAGACGATGGTGAATAGAAAACGCATGCTCACTATTGGTGCCATCCCTGCCTCGCTACTACTCCTAGGCGCCGCCTCGTGGGGAATAGGCAGAGTCGTGCCTGAACCCTCACTTCCTGCACCCCAGGTCGTTCACGCGCGCCCGGAAACCCTTAACTATGCCTGTCCGGCGGGGATTGTCGACCCATTCCACCTTGATGGAGGCGTATCTGCTGCCTCGGTGTGGAATTCCGCCGGGGAGCGTGAGACCAGTGGAGAATGGACAATCCTACGTGCGGATGCCTCTGCGCACACCCTTCCTACAACGCTTGGTGTGATGGGCCAAGGCGGGGGAGAGCTTCGCGGTCTGAGTATGACGTCATGCCAATTGCCGGCGAATGACCAGTGGAGCGTTCTGGGATCAAGTACCAGTGGCGAAGACTTGGTCGTGACCTTTGAAAATCCTAATTCCTCGCCTTCTGTGGTCACCCTTGAGGGATATGGAGCGAACGGCCCCATTGATGCCAAACCACACCAGATGACGATTCCGGCCCGCTCCACTCAATCTGTCCTGGTAGGGGGACTCTTCCCAGAAGAGAGCGCGCTGGCCGTACATATCCACGCCGATGGTCAAGGAGTGGCAACCTGGGTGCAAAGCTCTGCAATGCAGGGAGAAGTACCCAAAGGCGTGACAAGCGTGAGCGGCACAAAGCCAAGGGAGGACCAGCTTTTCCTTGGGCTCTCAAAGCAGGGGAGCAGTAGCCTGCGTCTTCTTGTTCCCCCTTCGGCAGCAGGTGACGAGGCCGATACTCACGTTGCCTTGAGCTACACCAGTGACGCTGGCACCTTTAATGTGCCGGGCGGGGAATTGGACGTGAGCGCGGGAACGGTCGTTGATGTTCCGCTCAACGGAATCACCGATGAACGCTATGCCCTGCGTGTTCATGCCGAACGTCCGCTTGTGGCTCAGGTTGTGACGAATGCCGAGCAGGAAGAATATCCCGGAGGACAACGCTGGGGAATGCGTGCGGGCATGAGCTCTGCTCAGGGGCTCGTCCACGCTCAACTACCTTCTGCATCAACGGTGGAAGCGCTGGTTCGCTCGCGCTTGAGCTCGACGCTTCTACGTGGGACTGCGCAAGAGAGCGGCAGCGGAGTCAATGAGATTTCTTCCCATCTCCTGCTCACCTCTGTGCACTCTCAAAGTGGCGTCCAGCTTCAACTGGGAAATGAACAGGTAACCCTCGAAGCCGGGAAGATGGCGCTGCTGGATCTTCCCTCGCAGGACAGGGGCCTAGAATCTCCAAGCGATGTTGCGATCGCGATTGAGGTGGAAGCGAAAACTCCCAGTGGAGTGCTTCGTGCGGTATGGCCGCTGAGCGCAGACGATGTCGAGCAGGCATCGACCTCGATCACCGTTCACTAGCTTGGAAAGAACGTCCGCACGCTCAAAGCATGCTCGTGCTCAAAGCGTGCCTGCGCAAAGCCTCCGTGGCCCCTTTTGTCATCTTCTGCAGCGGCAATACGAGGTCGCCAGAACGCTTAGGAGAGGGAATCAAGTTCCTCTGGTGAGATGTAGAGGATATGCGAGACGCGCTCGGCAATAAGTGCGCGCAATGCCGGATAGAGGTCTGCCGGAGGAATCCTCATGGTGATGGGAAGCCGGTAAAAGACAATGCGGTCTCCCAGCCCCTTACGTCGGTCCGCGGGGAAAACGCGGGCTAAAACTACCCCGTGGTCTTCCCAAGGAGCTGGATCTGAGGGAGGAACATCCTCGGTTGCGAACTCGATTGTTGCAACCTCAGGCCAGCGCTCGGTAAGCTCGCTAATCACAAGGGCAACGGTCGAATCAAAAGTCTCCCGACGCGTTTTCCACACGGGAAGCCCAGGGAAAAGACGCACATAGCGCGGGGTGCGGCCATGACGGTCATGGGTGCGGGGAAAAGCTGATGGGAGAGCCATACACATAAGGGTATCGCTCAGCTTCCCGCTCAAGCTGAGGACCTGCCGACGAAGGGCACGCAATAGGAATAGAAAATGCCGTATGGTAGAGCGGTGATCTCGGTTCGACACTGTTCTAAGCCCGGCTGCTCGAGGCCTGCTGTAGCTACACTCACCTACGATTATTCGGATTCGACTGCTGTTGTCGGTTCGCTTTCAGCGGCTGCAGACCCCAATGCCTATGACCTGTGTGAGCACCATGCAAACAGTTTGACGGTCCCACGTGGGTGGCAGATCGTGCGCCTTCAGACGACCTTCGAACCGGCACCTCCATCGGGGGATGACCTTATGGCTCTTGTCGACGCCGTTCGCCAAGCCGCAGCACACACCCGAAACCGCTCAGAGCGTGCTGACGCCGCGGAAACCCAGACTCCTGCTCAGCCTGCAGCTGCCCCGAAAACGGCTGCTAGGGCCTCGGCGCACGCTGAGCTTGGCCCCTTCGCCCGAGGGACCGACTCTCACGAGGCCGAATCCTCCAGCCCCCTGGATCCACATTCACCGTGGGCTCGTCGCCGGGCTCAGTTTAAATTG